>RGVM01000411.1 GCA_010027295.1 Chitinophagia bacterium | reverse complement strand
GCGACTCGGAGGGAGCCATAGGGGAACCCCGGGACCAGCACCTGCAATAAGTGGCGTCCGGCCAAATGCTGCAGTCGCTTCTGCGGCGATCGTATATCTGAGCTGACAGGCAGACGAGCCTGGAAGAAATCCTCCCCCTCCTCGATGCGCCAAAGGGCGAGCTTGGCGTCGGGGTTGATATCTTGTTGAAAAAACAGCGGCATCGGGGCGCGTGGATGCGCGAATTTCGGTTTTTTTACCGCGATGGCTTCGCAGAACTCGCGAGCGTCGGACAACGGGTTAACACTGGCGCCCGACAAGCCGGTGAAAGCAGCAGCAAAGGAAGAAGATATGATCCTGTCGGACGAACGAATCATGGAGGAGATCGCTAAGGGAACAATCCGCATTGAACCCTACCGGCCCGAGTGCCTGGGCAGCAATTCCTACGACGTGCACCTGGGCCGTCACCTGGCCACATACCGCGACCGTCAGCTCGACGCGCGGAAACACAACGAGATTGAACATTTCGAGATCCCGGAAGACGGTTATGTGCTGCAGCCCGACGTCTTCTACCTGGGCGTGACGGAGGAGTACACGGAGACGCACGAGCACGTGCCCTTCCTCGAGGGCAAGTCGTCGACGGGCCGCCTCGGCATCGACATTCACGCCACGGCCGGCAAGGGTGACGTGGGATTCTGCGGGCACTGGACACTAGAAATCTCCGTAAAGCAGCCGGTGAAAGTCTACCGCGGCATGCCTATCGGACAACTCATCTACTTCCCGGTGGAGGGCAGCATCGCCGTCAAGTACGGACAGAAGCAGAACGCCAAGTACAGCGGCCAGGGCGGCCGGCCGGTCGAGAGCATGATGTGGAAGAACCATTTCTAGCCCGACCCGGCGCTGTCAGGACCCCGAGACGAGTACGGCGACACGGGCCATCTCCTCCGGATGGATGGAATACTCGGTCATCCTGGCGTCAAGCCCGTTGCGCTCCTTCACGATGGGCTCCCGACCACCCTCGGGTACCACCTGCCGGTACTTCCGGTTGATGGAACGGATGACGTCGCTCCGCTTCCGCTTCTGCATGTCGGGCGACTTGCCGCCGACTCCCAGCACCCGGTTGACTTCCTGCGTACTCGTACGACGCCTCTCCTCCGTCCCGTTGCGAAGCAGGAGCGACAGCAACGAGCGTTCGACCTCGTCGAACAGCGCAGGCGAGGGGCCTGTGGCTGTTTCCCATGTCGTACGCCCAACGGTGGAAACCCCGGTGGCCGAACCTGCCTGTGCGGGATTCGACTCTGCAACGAATTCCCTCTGATGGTATGTGCCCGCCAAAACACCCAGACCCCATACGAAGACGGCCGAGATGGCTAGCAGCAGGAGTTCCGCCATCCATGGAGCCGGAGACCTCCAGATGCGGTATCCCACATCCCTGAACATGCCCGTATGGAGGGGCAGCGAATCCATACTTCCCGCTGTGGGGTTCCCGTAGTAGAGCATCCCGCCACGCATCCAGGTGAATCTTCCATTGAGCCGCGAGGATACTTCCGCCAGTGGCCCCTTGTCCGAAAGCACCAGAATCCGGTTCTCCGAAGGGAGCCAGTACTCCAGTGTATTGTGGTGTATGACAAGAAGACCCGAATCCGATGCGGCGACCGGCTTCCGCTCCTCCAACCGGTATGTCGCGTATTCAGTCTGGTCTCCCATCGTCTTCCATTCGCCGTTGGAGAGGTTCAGCATCCTGACCTCTTCATCCAGACGGATGGGATCTCCCTTGACGGCCTCATTGCCCATGATAGCCCTCATGGCATAGATGCGACCGTTCCGCTGGTCATGCCAGATGAAACTTTCAGGTCCTCCGATGGAAACGGCCACCTCCCGGTTCAACGGCACGATCTCCCATTCCCGCATCTTGTGGTTGAAAGCGCGCAGCTGCCCGTTCCAATGCCAATATCCGTAACCTCCGAGATTGTGCACGATACCCTGATGGGCGAAGGCAAATGCGCAGATGTTATAGCCGTCCAGGAATGTGGAGTCGACCCTCCTGAAATAGAGAGAGTCGCCCACAGGATGCTGATCCGACTCATACAATTTTCCGGTTCCGGCGAGGAGGATGTACAATCGTCCTCCCGTCAGAATGGGTTGCTGGAAGTGGTTCCGGTAGCTTTCGACACCTAATTCGATGAACGCTTCATCAACCCTTTGGCTCGAATAGAAAGTCATCTGGACGGAATCGAACCGGAGGAGTTTCTTCAAAAAAGGGGTCAACGGGGCCGCTAGCTTTTTAGGTAAATCCATGCCCCGGGCAGGGGATGATGATCCGATAATTAGGAGACCTATGAAACACGCAAGGATACCTGTATGGAATGACCTGCTCACTGAAGTTCCCACGCCATTGTTTTCTAAAATAAAGATAAAAAGTGGAAGGACACTTCGCTTCACACAGGCCGCCGAAAGAATAGGAGAAATAGGTGATTCACCTAATAAAACATTGATTTTCATATTTTACATATAACTTCTGTTCCACGAAAAATGTCCTATTCATTCACCTAATCTGAAGTCTGTATGGATATTAGGGCGAAATTTACATGGCTAAGCCGTTGCTAACTTATCAACCCCGGTCCCGATTGATTTCCATCCGGCGGGGTTCAGATACCTCCTTCCTGTCGATAGATGGCGAGTAGCCAAACGACTACCGAGCCGTAGGATCGGATGCCTTCCTTTTGGCCATTGAGCCGGAGGAACCGGTCATACAGCCTATCGGTGACCCAGTCGATCATGGTCCGGTGCCGGTCTTGGAACGCCTGCAGTTCCCGGATATCCCGGCGCACCAAGGGTGATAACCCCTTGTAGTGGGTACTTGCGGCCGTCGAGTCGAGGAGATACAGATTGCGGTTCGCATACAGGAACATATCAAGGTATGCGGAATAGAGGAATGAGGAATCGCCGGTGGCACGGGCAGCCAGGAAGCCTGCCAGGTTGGCCTCGTGTTCACGGGCGAACCCGACCTGATGGGCGAGTTCGTGGCAGG
>RGVM01000042.1 GCA_010027295.1 Chitinophagia bacterium | reverse complement strand
AATGATCCGTAACCTATCACCTGTCATTTACCATATGGCCCTTGGTGGGGCGCCCTTTCCGGTGCTAGTCGAGCAGGAGTGCGGCCAGCAGGTAGTCGGCCAGCAGCACGGTGATACAGCTGGTGACGACGGCCCGGGTGCTCGACTGACCTATCTCGAGCGCCCCGCCCTTGACGTGGTATCCGTAGTAGGCGGGTATGGCTGAGATGATGAAGGCGAAGGTATAGGCCTTGGTGAGGGCGAAGGTCACGTTGAAGGGGATGAATTCCTTGAGCAGGCCGCGGTCGAAGATCTCGTAGGACATGATCCCGGCGGCCTGTCCTGCGAAGCGTCCGCCCCACATGCCCACGACCATTGCGATGACCACGAGTAGCGGTATCATCATCAGGCATGCGAGTATCTTGGGCATGATGAGGTAGGCACGGGTGTTGATGCCCATCGTCTCGAGTGCATCTATCTGTTCGCTGACGCGCATGTTACCGAGTTCGCTAGCGATCTTGCTGCCGATCACGCCGGCGAGGACGATGCAGGAAAGCGTGGGGGCGAACTCGAGGATGACGGTGTCTCGCACGATCTGAGCGATGGTGGAGATGGGGACGAGTGGGCTGACGAGCTGGTAGGCCGTCTGCACAGTGGAGACGGCTCCGATGAAGACGGATATGATGGCCACGATGCCGAGGGACCCGATGCCGAGCTCATTGCACTGGTGCATGAGCTCCTTCCAGTACATGCGTGGATTCTCGGGTTTGGTGAACATGCCCCGCAGCATCAGGAGGAAGGCGCCGAAATGCCGGAAGAAGTTCATGTGCAACCCGTCGTTTGATTCAAAAGTAAGGGATTTCGGTCAGGCTTTCCGGAGGTCCATCTTCACGAAGCATTTGATGTGCAAATGCAGCAGCTGCGGCATGGTGGTACATTTCAGGAAGCCGTCGCGATGGTGGTAATCGGCCAGCTCCCGGCGAAGTCCGTCGATCTTCTCAGAGGTGGAGAAGGGCTCTTGCGCGAGGGCCCGCTGCAGATCGCTGAGCCGGTGGTACTCACCCCGAACGCGGCGGTGGAAGAGCGAGCGCTCCTCCATCTGGTACTGTGTGATGACGTCAGGGTGGAGCAATTCCGAGACTTGCGACACGAAGCCCCCGTTCTCCTTGAAGAACTGTGGCAGGTAAACATTCTTCCGACCCTCATAGGACTGTTGATCGAAGTCGATGGCGCGGATCCGAAACTGTATGTCGTCGAAGTCCCTTGCGATGTCGAAGACGAAATTGTAGCTGCGCATGTCGCCGAGCAGGCGCATGAAGCAGCGTTCGTTGAACTTGACGAACTCCTTGGCGATGCGCCTGGGGTTGAACTCGCGTCTGTCGATGTGGCCCGCCGCGAACACGTCGCCGGGCACACCGGCGATGTGTTCCTCTATGAGCGTACGCCCGTCGACCAGGTAGTTGATGCGGTAGGGGGATAGCAGGTGCTCCAGTTCGAGACCCCAGATGCGGGAGGCGTCAGCGACCTTCACGTAGAAATAGTCGTGCACCTCGTTGTAGGTGTTCACGATACGGATGCGGAAGGGTTTGGAGTTTCCGAAGACGCAGAAATCGATGCGTTCCACATGGAGGTGTTCCTCCGCCTGTGTGTAGCCGGTTGACTTCAGGAGCGAGTAGGTCCGCTTCAACCCTCGGTGGATTTCTTCCGTCACGGAGGGAGGGTGGAAGACCGTCTCCCACAGGGTGTCCCGGCCTTCGTGATCGTACAGGATGACCGACTCGCGGAAGTCGCGCAGCATGTCGTACGACACGGGAAGGGGGACAGTCCTGCCGTGACGGGTAAGGTATTTCCCGAAGGCCGGACTGACCGGATAGTGGGGCTTCTTGCGTGAGATGTACTCCATCAGCTATGGATGTTCCCACTCTTCCGCCAATGTCGGATCAGGCCGTTACGCCCGGCCGGGATTTCCGGTTCTCGTCCTTCATCTGTGAGTCGACCACCGCGATGACGACCATGTTGATGATGTCACGCACGGTAGAGCCGAGCTGGAGGACGTGAACGGGCTTCTTCAGTCCGAGTACCACGGGGCCTATGCTATCCGAGCCGCCAACTTCCTTGAGGAGGTTGTAGGCGATATTGCCGGCGCTTAGATTGGGGAAGATGAGGGTGTTGACCTCTCCTGCCCCTGCCAGTTCACTGAAGGGATAGCTCTCGCGTAGCGTCTCCTTGTTGAAGGCGAGGATGCCCTGTATTTCACCGTCGACGACGAGGGACGGGGTCCGCTCCTTGATGATCCGACGGGCTTCGCGCATTAGGATCGCCTCTGGCGTCTCGCTGCTCCCGAAGTTGGAGTAGCTGAGCAGTGCGACACGTGGCGTGATGCCGAAGGCGCGCACTTCCCGTGCGACGAGCTGGGTGATGTCGGCCACCTGTTCGGCGGTTGGGTTGAAGTTTACGGTGGTGTCAGCGAGGAAGAGGGGGCCGCGCTTGGTGAGCATGATGTACATGCCGGCGATCTTCTGGACGCCTTCCTCCGTGCCGATGATCTGTATGGCGGGCCGGATGGTCTCCGCGTAGTTGCGAGTGAGGCCCGAGATCATCGCGTCGGCATCGCCGGCGTCGACCATCATGCAGCCGAAATGGTTGCGGTCCTTCATCTTTTTGAAGGCCTCGTAGTAGTTGACGCCGCGGCGCTGCCGTTTCTTGAAATAGGCTTCGCCGTAGGTCTGGCGCTTCTCCTCCATCTCATCGCTCTTGGGGTCGATGACGCGAATGCCGTCGAGACTGATGCGGTTGCGTTCGGCGATCTCCGCGATGCGTTTCGGGTCGCCCAGCAGGATCGGGAAGGCGATGCCCTCGTCGAGCACGATCTGGGCGGCCTTGAGGATCTTCTTGTTCTCGGCATCGGCGAATACGACGCGGCGTGGGTCCTTTCGGGCTTTGGAACCGATGGCGCGGGTGATCTGGTTGTCGACGCCAAGCCTTCCGTTGAGTTCGTTGACGTATCGGTCCCAATCGGTGATGGGCTTCCTGGCCACGCCGCTCTCCATGGCGGCACGGGCGACGGCGGGCGCCACGGTGGCGAGCAGCCTCGGGTCGAGGGGTTTGGGAATGATGTAGGTGCTTCCGAAGGCGATGTCGGAGGCGTTGTAGGCCATATTGACGATGTCGGGCACGGGCAGCCGGGTGAGTTCGGCGAGGGCCTTGACGGCGGCGAGCTTCATGGGCTCGTTGATGGTGGACGACCGTACGTCGAGGGCGCCGCGGAAGATGTAGGGGAAGCCGAGGACGTTGTTGACCTGGTTGGGGTAGTCGGACCTGCCGGTGGCCATGATGATGTCTTTCCGTGTGGAGGTGGCATCCTCCCATGAGATCTCGGGGTCGGGGTTGGCCATGGCGAAGACGATGGGCTTCGGGGCCATGCTAAGGACCATGGCACGGCTGACGACATTGCCCTTGCTGAGGCCGATGAAGACGTCGGTACCGGCGAAGGCGGCCTCCAGGGTAGTATCCGTGTCGCCGTTGACATATCGGCGCTTGCGGTCGTCGAGGTCTGTCCGGTTGCGGTGGATGAGCCCCTTTGAGTCGAAGACGCGTACCTTGGCGGGGTCGAGGCCGAGGGCCACATAGATGTCGATGCAGGCCAGGGCGGCCGCGCCGGCGCCGTTGACGAGCATGGAGACCTCGCCTATGCGCTTACCCTGCAGTTCGAGTGCGTTGAGGAGAGCGGCTGCGCTGATGATGGCGGTGCCGTGCTGGTCGTCGTGCATGACGGGGATCCGCATCTCCTCCTTGAGACGCTGTTCGATGTGGAAGCACTCGGGCGCCTTGATGTCTTCCAGGTTGACGCCTCCGAAGGTGGGCTCGAGGGCCTTGACGATCTCCACGAACTTGTCGGGGTCCTTCTCGTTGATCTCGATGTCGAACACGTCGATGTCGGCGAAGATCTTGAAGAGCACCCCCTTGCCTTCCATGACGGGTTTGCCAGCCTCAGGGCCGATGTCGCCGAGTCCTAGCACGGCGGTTCCGTTGGAGATGACGGCGACGAGGTTGCCTTTGGCGGTGTATTTATAGACGAGGTCGGGGTCGGCGTGGATGTCTTTGCAGGGCTCCGCTACGCCGGGCGAGTATGCAAGCGAAAGGTCGCGCTGCGTCTTGGCCTCCTTGGTGGGGATCACTTCGAGTTTGCCGGGACGGCCTTTGGCGTGGTATTCGAGGGCTTGTTCCCGTCTGAGGTCCTTTTGCATGTGTTCTTTTTGTGTGTACCTGAAAGAGCGCCCATCATACGGGGGTGCCCGTTTGGCGCTCCGTTCATCCTGGTAGGGCGGCGGAGGCACCGAGCCATGCCATCAGTCCTGTACCGATGGGGATGGCGGATTCGTCGATATCGAACCTGGGCGTATGGACGCCATGGGTGATGCCTTTGGAAGCATTTGCGGTGCCGAGGCGGAAGAAGCAGCCGGGGATGTGCTGCGTGTAGAAGCCGAAGTCCTCGGCCCCCATCCGCAGTTCTGTCTCTCCGACCCTGGCTGGGCCCATGTAGTCGTCCGCCAGGGAGCGGGCGATGGCATGCAATCCCTCATGGTTGTGCACGCCGGGGTAGCCCACGTCGATGTGGAGGTCGACTTCGGCGCCCATGGCCTCTGCGATGGCCGTCACCTGGCGTCGGATGATCCCGTGTGCGCGGAACCTCCATTCCTCGTCCATGGCGCGGAAAGTGCCCATCAGGCGCACTTCGGAGGGGATGACATTGGTGGTGTGCCCTCCCTGGATGGAGCAGATGGAGAGGACGGAGGGGGAGAAGGGCGAGCTGTTGCGACTGACGACCTGCTGGAGGGAGGTCACGATGTGGGAGGCGACGAGGATCGTGTCGGTCGTCCAGTGGGGTGCCGCTGCGTGTCCGCCCGCGCCCCTGACGGTGATGTAGATCTCATCGGCGCTGGCCATCACTTTTCCGCTGCGGAAGCTGACATTCCCGACTTCGAGCTGGGGGTTGACGTGCATGCCGAAGATGGCTTCGGGCCTGGGGTTTTCAAGCACGCCCTCGCAGATCATGAGGCTGGCGCCGCCGGGGTTCTTCTCCTCCCCGGGCTGGAAGACGAGCTTGACGGTGCCCTTCCATTCGTCGCGCAGGGTGTGCAGGATGCGGGCGGCCCCGAGGAGGCATGTCGTGTGCACATCGTGTCCGCAGGCGTGCATCACACCCTCGCGGGTGGAGCGGTAGGGCACGTTGTTCTCTTCGAGGATGGGGAGTGCGTCCATGTCGGCCCTGAGGGCCACTACCCGGCTGTCGGGGTCCTTGCCGTGCAGGAGGCCCACCACGCCGGTCCCCGCCATGGTGGCATGTGGGATGCCCCATTCCTGCAGATGGCGGCGTACGAGTGCAGAGGTCTCGTGTTCCTGGTAGCTGAGTTCGGGGTTAGCGTGCAGGGTTCGTCGGATGCGAACACCCTCCTCTTCCCAGACCGCCGCCATCTCCCGTATCCGGTGGGCCAGCATGGCGCGAAGGTACACCTCGTGGAGGCGAGTTGCAAATCCGGCCGTCGTATGCAGCGGCTGCATCGAAAGGCTGTCGGGGAGCCGGGTCTTCAGTTGCCAGTATTCAGTTCGTCCCTGTCGATCCGATATTCGATGTTCGAGGGCACGACCATCACGCCCGTGGGGTAGATCTTCAGGATTTTACCGCGCAGTTCCTCTGCTTCGGGCCTTGCGCGGAGGTTGCCGACCATGATCTTGAAATAGGGCGACTGGTAGAGGAGATATGTCTTGTGGTCCGGGAACTCCGACATCATCCGCGACTTCACCTCCATGGCCTTAGTGCGGTCGTTTGTATTGACCACCATGACACGGAAACCGGGGCCCGTCTTGATGCTTAGCTTCTCGGCCTCGCGGTTGACTTCGGTCTGGCGCCGCAGGAGCATGTCGAGGCGTGGGTCCCGGGTGATGGATACGGTTTGGCCCATAATCGGGGTGGAGGCCGTCAACAGGAGCAGCAGGGCCGGCAGGAGTTGTTTCACGCGCATATGCTAAAGGTATGCGGTAGGGTGTACAAGGTTTTGCCAAAAAGCGGCTGGAGGCCGGCTGTTTCGGGTCATGACTCCCTGCCGTGGCATTGTTTGAACTTCTTGCCGCTGCCGCAGGGGCAGGGGTCGTTTCTGCCGACCTTGGGGCCTGTCTTGACGGGTTCCTGACGCACGGGGGCGGAGGGGTCGTGATATCCGTTCTCGTCCTCCATCCCGCCGGAGTCCATGGGGGAGGGCTCCAGGCTGTCCTTGCGGACGCGCATGCGGCTCATGTCGGTTCGTTGTTCGCGGCCTTCGCGGAGGCGGGTGTCACCGGGTTGCTGTTCGGGGAGTCCGGCGTGGCATAGGAAGGAGACGATGTCCTTGTTGACCTCGCCGTTCATGTTGGAGAACAGTTCGAAGGCGGTGGTCTTGTAGATCACCAGCGGATCCTTTTGTTCGTAGACAGCGGTCTGGACGCTCTGTTTGAGGTCGTCCATTGCGCGGAGGTGTTCCTTCCAGGCGTCGTCTATGACGGCGAGGGTGATGGTCTTCTCGAGTGAGGTGGCCAGTTCGAGGCCCTTGGTGGATAGGGTCCTGTCGAGGTGGGCGAGGACGTTGAGCGCCTTGCGGCCGTCGGTGAAGGGTACTACGACGTTCTCGATATGGCCGCCTTGGGTGAGGCGTACGTTCTGGAAGACGGGCAGGGCCTGGCGCATGAGTTCCTGCCGCCTGCGGGTGTAGGCCTCCATGGCTTCGTGGTAGCATTTGTCGGTGAGGGCACGGCGGTCGCCCTTGGCGAACTGTTCGGAGGTGATGGAGGTGTCGATGCCGAAGTTGACGATGGCCGCCATGCGGAAGCCGTCGTAGTCGTTCATGCCCGTGAACCCTGCGACTAGGTCGCCGGCGACGGAGTAGAAGGCATTGTCCAGGTCGAGGGCGAGACGTTCGCCGAAGAGTGCGTGCTGGCGCTTTGAGTAGACGACCTTGCGCTGCTTGTTCATGACGTCGTCGTACTCCAGCAGGCGCTTGCGGATGCCGAAGTTGTTTTCCTCGACCTTACGCTGTGCCCTTTCGATGCTCTTGGTAATCCAGCTGTGCTGTATGACCTCGCCCTCCTGGTAGCCCATGCGGTCCATCAGGGAGGCGATGCGTTCGCTGCCGAACATACGCATGAGGTCGTCTTCCATGGATACGTAGAACTGAGAGCTGCCCGGGTCACCCTGGCGGCCGGCGCGGCCACGGAGTTGTCGGTCGACCCTGCGGCTCTCGTGCCGTTCGGTGCCGATGATTGCCAGGCCGCCCGCCTCGCGAACACCGGGGCCAAGTTTGATGTCGGTGCCGCGGCCGGCCATGTTGGTGGCGATGGTGATGCTGCCGGCGATGCCCGCCTCCTGGACGATCTGGGCCTCGCGGGCGTGCTGCTTGGCGTTGAGCACGTTGTGGGGGATCTTCTTGGCGGCGAGCATGCGGCTGAGGAGTTCGCTGACTTCGACGGAGGTCGTGCCCACCAGGGCGGGCCTGCCTTCCGTCCGCAAACGCTCGATCTCCTCGATGACGGCCTTGTACTTCTCGCGTTTGGTCTTGAATACCAGGTCCTCCTGGTCCTTGCGAACCATGGGCAGGTTGGTCGGTATCGACACCACGTCGAGCTTGTAGATGTTCCACAGCTCGGCCGCCTCTGTCTCGGCCGTGCCGGTCATGCCGGCGAGCTTGTGGTACATGCGGAAATAGTTCTGCAGGGTGATGGTGGCGTAGGTCTGGGTGGCTGCCTCGATTTTTACATTCTCCTTCGCCTCGATGGCCTGGTGGAGGCCGTCGGAGTACCTCCTGCCGTCGAGGATGCGTCCTGTCTGCTCGTCGACGATCTTGACCTGTCCGTCCATCACGACGTACTCGATGTCCTTGTCGAAGAGAGTATAGGCCTTCAGCAGCTGTTGGATGGTATGGATGCGGTCGGCTTTGAGGGCATATTCGGAGAGCAGGGACTCCTTGCGTTCCAGTTTCTCCTCGGCGGTGCCTGCACCCCTCTCGATCTCCGCCAGCTTGGTGGAGAGGTCGGGGAGCACAAAGAATTCGGGGTCCTCACCGCTCCGGGTGATATGGTGGAGGCCCTTCTCGGTGAGTTCCACCTGGTTGTTCTTCTCGTCGATGTGGAAGTAGAGCTCCTCGTCGACGGTGGGCATGAGTTTCTGCTGTTCGGCGAGGTAGTGGTTCTCGGCCTTCTGCAGTCGCACCCGGATGCCGGGTTCGCTGAGGTATTTAATGAGGGCGGAGTTCTTGGGCAGGCCGCGGAAGGCACGCATGAGGTGAAGCCCGCCTGTCTCCGGGTCGTCCTTGCCGGCGGCAATGAGCTTGCGGGCCTCGATGAGGGACTTATTGACGATGTTGCGCTGTACGTCGACGAGCTGCTGGATGCGGGGTTTGAGGATATGGAACTGCTGGTCGTCGCCGCGGGGCACGGGGCCCGAGATGATGAGCGGTGTCCGGGCGTCGTCGATCAGGACGCTGTCGACCTCGTCGACCATGGCGAAGTGGTGGCGGCGCTGGACCATCTCGTGCGGGTGGTGCACCATGTTGTCGCGGAGGTAGTCGAAGCCGAACTCGTTGTTGGTGCCGTAGGTGATGTCGCACTGGTAGGCGCGACGGCGCGCCTCGCTGTGGGGTTCGTGCCGGTCGATGCAGTCGACGGTGAGGCCGAGCCATTCGAAGATGGGTCCGTTCCACTCGCAGTCGCGGCGGGCGAGATAGTCGTTGACGGTGACGATATGCACCCCCTCGCCCGGCAGGGCGTTCAGGTAGGCAGGCAGTGTCGACACGAGGGTCTTGCCTTCGCCGGTGGACATCTCCGATATCTTGCCCTGGTGGAGGACGGTGCCACCGATGAGCTGCACGTCGTAGTGCACCATGTTCCAGGTGACGGCGGTGCCGGCCGCCATCCAGGTGTTGCGGAAAACAGACTTGTCGCCCTCGATGCGGACGTTCTCCTTCCGAACACTCAGGTCGCGGTCGAGCTGGGTGGCCGTGGCCACCACCTCTGTGTTCTCTGAAAATCGCCGGGCCGTCTCCTTGACGACGGCGAAGGCCTCGGGGAGGATACCGAGCAGGACCTCCTCAATCTGTTCGTTGCGCTTCTTGCGGAGGCGGTCGACCTCCTGGTACACGGCGTCCTTGCCGGTGAAGTCGGCCGGGTCGAGTTCTTCCGCCTTTCGGTCCAGTCCGGCGATCTCCGCGTCGATGCCGGAGATGTGCTGACGGATCCGGTCGCGGAACTCGCCGGTCTTGGCCCGGAGGGCGTCGTTGTCGAGGCTTCGGTAGGAGGCGAAGAATTCATTGATGGCGGCGACCATCGGGCGGATGCGTTTCACATCCTTCTCCGACTTGCTGCCGCCGAGGAGCTGCTGTATAACCTTGAACATGCTTGGAGGGGTTGTCGAGCCGACGAGGGCCACCGACGCACGGGTCTTGCGACCGTATGGGTCATAGCGTCTGTCGGAGTGCAAAGGTAAGGACTCGGCATGACCCATGCGGGCGGTAAACCTTTCGCCTCCCCGGTTGTCTTATATGGCCGGACAACATCCCAACCTCCGAAAATGGCCCTCCGCCTTCTGGAAGACGGTCGGCGCCGTCCGGCACTATTTTCACCCTTCCGCAAAGGAAATCCCGGACAAGGGCATCTCACCTGATACAGAATCCGTTTCATGAAGCACATCCTCGCGTCATTCCTGCTGTTCGTTTCCATGGCCGCCTCCGCCCAGGTCTCCCGTCAGGTGACCGGCCGGCTGGTCGATAGTAGCGGCGCCGCCCTTCCCCGCGCCAATGTCAAGCTGTACACGCCCGGTGCCCGCGACACGATGCGGGCCGTGACGAACAACAACGGCGCCTTCCTCTTCAAGAGTGTGCCCTCCCCTAGGTTCGCCATCGTCGCCTCCAACATTGGCTTCACGGCCGCCGAGAAGAGTTTCAGCTTCGCCGCCACGCTCGAGGACATACGCCTCGACGCCATTGTCATGACGCCATCGGTGACCACACTGCAGGAGGTGGTCGTCACAACACCTCCGATTGTCATCAAGGAGGATACCGTCGAATACAAGATCGACTCGTCCATGGTCAAGCCCAACTCGATGGTGGAGGACCTGCTGAAGAAGCTGCCCGGCATCGAGGTCGACAAGAGCGGCAATATCACCGCCCAGGGCAAGAGCGTGACCCGCGTCAAGGTGAACGGCAAGGACTTCTTCGGGGGCGACCCCAAGGCGGCCACCCGCGAGCTCCCGGCCGACATCGTGGACAAGGTGCAGATCATCGACGACTACGGCGATCTGGCCAATATCTCCGGCATCAAGGACGGCGAGCCTGAAAAGGTCCTGAACATCCAGATCAAGAAAGAGCGCAACAAGGGCGTCTTCGGCCGGGCGACGGGAGGCTACGGTACCAGCGACCGCTACCAGGCGACGCTGAACACCAACATCTTCAACGGCAACCGACAGTTTTCCGTGACGGGCAACCTCAACAACTCCAACGCCAGTGTCTTCAACCAGGGCGGCGGCGGTGGCGGCATGGACCTCAACGCAGGCGGCGTGGGCCGCGCCATGGTGGCC
>RGVM01000410.1 GCA_010027295.1 Chitinophagia bacterium | reverse complement strand
CCCTCTCAGACATTTCCAGTATACGAGAGGCCTGCGAACGACAGGGCCTCGCACTTCATCTGGATGGCGCCCGTCTATTCAATGCCCTCGTTGCCACCGGCAACACACCCGCCGAGCACGGGGCCCTCTTCGATTCCATCTCCATCTGCCTCAGCAAAGGCCTGGGAGCACCCGTGGGAAGCGTCCTGATAGGGACTCAATCCTTCATCGCCAAAGCCAGGAGGGTTCGCAAGGTACTGGGAGGCGGCATGCGGCAGGCGGGGATGCTGGCAGCCGCCGGTACGTATGCGCTGGACCATCATATTGACAGGCTGTCGGATGACCACCGCCACGCCCGGCGGATCGCCGCCGCCCTGGAGAGGAAACCCTTCATCCGAAAGGTGCTTCCGGTCGAAACCAATATTATCATCGCCGAGACGCATCTACCCAGCACCCCCAAGGCCTTCGTCGCTGCCATGGCATCCGAGGGCATACTCCTGTTCGCCGTCTCCAGGGAAAGGTTCCGGATGGTCACACACCTCGATATCTCGCCCGAGATGGTGGACAGGACGATAGCCGTCATTGAGCGAATGGAAATGCCGTTACCATGAGGAATACGGACCCGTCGAAGACAGCAGCCTGGCAGGCGTTGTCCAGACACGCCGCCACAGCGGATCAGAAGTGCATCATGAGGGAACTCTTCAAAAACGATCCCTTGCGATTCGAGAAGATGTCCATCCGCTTAGGAGACCTGTTGTACGACTACTCGAAGAACATTGCTACCGCCGAGACGCTGAGTCTGCTGCTGACACTGGCCGAGGAATGCGGCCTGCAGGAGGCTATTGAATCCATGTTCCAGGGAGAGTCCATCAATGCCACGGAACAGCGCGCGGTGCTCCACACGGCCCTGCGAGACTTCAGCGGGAAACCCGTACTCACCGGCGGCATGGACGTCATGCCGGATGTCGAAAGGGTGCGTCGCCAGATGCGCGACTTCTGCCATCGCATCCATTCGGGACAATGGAGGGGCTACACGGGCAAACCGATCCGGCGTATCATTAACATCGGCATCGGGGGCAGCGACCTAGGCCCTTTGATGGTCTGCGAAGCCCTCCGGCCCTACCATATCGAGGGTATCGAAGTGGACTTCGTCTCCAACGTGGATGGCAGTCATATCGTCGAGGCCCTCAGAAAGGCTGACCCGGAGGAGACCCTGTTCCTCATCGCCTCCAAGACCTTCACGACGCAGGAGACGATGACAAATGCCCATACGGCACGCGACTGGTTCCTCAGCCATGCAGGCAACCCTGACAGAGTGCGACTCCACTTCGCGGCGCTGTCCACCAACGCAAAGGCCGTAAGCGACTTCGGGATCGACACGGAGAACATGTTCGTCTTCTGGGACTGGGTCGGCGGACGCTACAGTCTCTGGAGTGCCATCGGCCTCTCCATCGCCCTTGCCATCGGGTACGAACGCTTCGAAGAGCTGCTTCGAGGCGCCTATAATACGGACCTGCATTTCCGACAAGCCCCATTCGATCGGAACATACCTGTCATCATGGCCCTCCTTGGCGTATGGTACGTCAATTTCCTGGGTGCGCACTCCGAGGCGGTCCTTCCCTACGACCAATATCTCCATCGCTTCCCTGCTTATCTGCAGCAAGGCAATATGGAAAGCAACGGGAAGAGCGTGGACAGGAACGGCCAGCGGGTCAGCTACCAGACAGGTCCTGTGATCTGGGGGGAACCTGGCACCAATGGACAGCATGCATTCTTCCAGCTGCTCCACCAGGGAACCCGGCTCATACCCTGCGACTTCATCGCGCCTGCCATCAGCCACCACCCGGTTGGCGACCACCATGCGAAACTGCTCGCAAACTTCTTCGCACAGACGGAGGCACTGATGAACGGGAAATCGTCGGATGAGGCAAGGGCCGAGACACCCGACCCCGGCATACATCCCTACCGCGTCTTCGAGGGCAACCGCCCAAGCAACACATTCCTGTTCCGGAAGCTGACACCGCATGCGCTCGGCTGTCTGATTGCGCTGTATGAGCACAAGATATTCGTGCAGGGAGTCATCTGGAACATCTACAGCTTTGACCAATGGGGTGTGGAACTAGGCAAGCAACTGGCCACGCGCATCCTGTCGGAACTTGAAAATGGCGCCATGGGCGGACAACATGATGCGTCCACCCTCGGACTCATACGCACATTCCGTGAGATGCGTGAGACATCTGCCCCGACGGATGGGGTTTCCTGAGAAGTTAGAGATTTCCCGTGGAGATACCGGGGACGCTTAAACGCATCAGGGCGAATACGGGATGATTACCACTTGTCGATATCCTCCTGTCCGTGGGAGGGCTCTTCCCCATCTTCGGAAGCTTCCATCCGAGGCGTAGCCTCAGATCCCGTTCCTGCAGAATGGGATTCAGGGTTCTGTGGGTACAGGTCGTATTCCCCATCTCCCTCATGGCTGAAGGCATCGAAGTCGAAATCCGGCATCAACTCTGTTTTGACATGATCGACTGCCTCATTGAGTGCCTTTGAGAACTTGTTGAAATCCTCCTTGTAGAGGAAGATCTTATGGCGGTCGTAGCCGTTGTCATCGAACCGCTTTCTACTCTCGGTGATGGTTAGGAAATAGTCATCGTTTCCCCTGGTGGCGCGCACGTCAAAGAAGTAGGTGCGTCTTTTGCCCGCCCGAATCCGCTTGCTGTAGACGCTGTCGTTCCGCTTGTCGTTGCTATCGTAGCTCACGGGCTGGAGATTCAGTGTGTGGAAACTCTTGTGGCTTAAATGACATTATCAAATAAAAAAACAAAAGATTTGTTAATTCACAAAAAAAATTTCAAAAGCCGGCTTCCGGCGTATCAATGTCTGCTGCCAACTGACGTTCCATGATCTCCCGGTAGGCTTTTCCCGAGCGCATGAGGCTTTCATGGGTGCCTTCCTCGATGATACGGCCTCGGTCCATTACGAAATTCCTGTCGAAGACGAGTCCGGGGATGGCCCGGTGGGTGATGATGATGGCGGTTCTGTCTCGGATG
>RGVM01000409.1 GCA_010027295.1 Chitinophagia bacterium | reverse complement strand
TTTACGGAGGCGAGGAAGGTCTACGACCATATTATCGTTGACACTGCGCCGGTGGGACTCGTGAGTGACGCCCTGCTACTCGGAAGACTGGTGGACTGCACGCTCTATGTGGTCCGCAAGGATGTCACCAGTCTCGCACACCTCGAAATCATCGAGGAGACGGCCACCCTGGGCAAGCTGCCGAGGCCCTATGTCGTCATGAACGCCGTTCGGAGGAGCTTCCTGGGATACTCGCAGAGTCATCTCTACGGATACGGCTATTACCGGAAGGATGATACTTCTGCGCCCTGGCTTCGCAAGGCGGAACGCCGAAAGGTTGGCGTTCCTGCCTGATAGGTCGGCACTGTCTATCTCTGGGAATCCGGGAATCTTTGACTCGAGTCTACACACCTCGTATGAAAGCCAGGCTTCTGCTCAACCTGGGTTGCGGTCCAGATGCAGCCCGCACCGACTGGACGGATGTCGACGGGAGCCTGAACCTTTTGTGGCAGCGTCGGATGCCGGCATGGCTCATGCGGACGCTGCAGCAAAGATGGGGTCTCCATCACTGGCCGGCACATGTACGTTACATAGACCTCGCACGCCCGCTTGGATTTACTTCCGACAGTGCGGACGCAATCTACGCCTCGCATGTCCTGGAGCACCTGCATCACGATGATGCATTGTCCCTGCTTGCCGAATGCAGGCGGGTCCTAAAGCCCGGAGGTGTCCTTCGGATGGTTCTTCCGGACCTTGATTCGATGGTCCGGGAGTACCTGTCCTCGGAGGAGCCTACAGCGGCCATACACCTCAACAAGCGATTGCTGTTCTGTCCGGAGACCCGTCCCAGGGGGCTGCTTCGTCGCCTGTATGCCGCCCTCAACGACATGCACAGCCACAAGTTCATGTACGATGCCCGTTGTCTGACACAGCTGCTGGCATCGGTAGGTTTCCACGACATTCGCAATATGGCATGCCATGAGAGTCGCATCGCGGAGATCGGGCAGGTCGAAAAGCCCGGTCGCATCGAGGGAGGGGAGGGGTTCGTCGTCGAAGCCGTCAAAGAGGATGTCCATGCGTGAATTGTCGGTGGGAAGCGGCGTACTGCGCAACCTGGCATCCCAATTCTTCACGAGGTTCTTCTCCAACATAGGCGTGCGGCTGCTGCAGGTGCCCATCCTGCTGCATGCACTCGGGGGCGAGGATTATGGCAGATGGCTGGTGCTCTCCACCGTGCCTGCCTGGCTGACGCTCGCCAACATGGGCTTTGGGACGGTCGCCGGGAACGAGATGCTGATGTCGGTATCATCGGGAGACCTGGGGCGTGGCAGAATCCTCTACGCCGCCTCATGGAAGACGGCCCTGATCACTTCTCTCGTGTTGTTGCCTCTCGTGCTTGTTGGGACGCTCCGCCTCCCGGTAGAGCACTGGGTCGGGCTCGGGGCCGACCGGGCCTTGGAAGTCAGGGTCGGCCTCTGCTGTCTCTGCCTGTCCGTCCTAATATCCCTGTTCACCGACGTGCTCTCGCTCCGCCTCAGGGCGGGTCGTCGTTCCGATATGGCAGCCTATCTGCTCGGTCTGCAACTGTGGATAGAGCTGTTGCTCATCTGGTGGGTCCTCGGCCGGGGAGCCGGGTTTGACCTGCTCGGACTGGCGAATCTTGTTTCATCCCTACTATGCCTCGTCATGACGGCATGGGCCGGCCGGGGACTCCTTCCGGATCTGCGACTCGAATGGAGTGTTGCCTCGAGACGGGACATATTAGTGCTTTTTCGCAAGGGCCTGCATTACCAGTCATTACCGGTAGGCCATGCCCTCATCCTCCAGGGACAACTCGTCGCCGTGAATGCCTGCATGGGTAGCACCGCCGTGGCTCTTTTCGGCACTACGCGCACCCTGGTGCGGCTCGCCAGCCAGACGACGGAGCTCGTCAACCACTCTGTCTGGCCGGAGTTCAGTCGGCTATTTGGTCTTGGCGAACTCGCAAGGGCAGCCCGCCTGCACAGGATCTCGGTGATGGTCTCCCTTGGCTCAGTTCTCTTCTTGGCGGGTGTCCTCATTCTCTTCGGGAGCCGGATCTACGGATTCTGGACGGATGAGATCTTGCGTATAGACACGCGCCTGCTGCTTTGTTTCCTGCCGGCAGTTCCGATGAACGCATGCTGGTACACCAGTTCGATGGTGCACCTTTCCTGCAATCGTTATGAGGGCCTGTCGCAACGCTATCTCCAAGCTGCAGGACTCACGCTGGCAGCTTGCTATCTCCTTACTAGGACATTCGGACTCGAGGGGGCGGCCGTATCCTCTATTGTGGCCGACGCGATCATGATTCCTTTTGTGTGGTCCGTGTCGCTACGCCTTACCGGCGACCGGATGGAGGGTATGGCAGGTCGGCTGAGAAACGATCTTCGATGGCTCGCCGGCATGCCTTTGACATTCTTCCGTAAAGGATAGCGACTCACCATGAAAAGACAACTGTCTGACATGCGCGTGGTCATTTCCAATGGCACCTACCGTTTCCACCTGGCCCCGCTCGCGGCAGAGCTGGCCCGAGTGGGAATCCTGTCAGCACTCATCACAGGGACTTATCCGAAGGGAGCATTGAGGTACATGCTGCAAGGCTCGAAGGATGCAAGGCTTCGGAGGCTGCTCGACCGGCGCGAGGATCTTCCGGATGAGATGGTCCTTACCTGCAACACTGCCGAAGCTATGTTCAAGACAGGTGATTTCCTATTCGGTAGGCACCTGCAACAGGCTCAACAGTGGTTGCACCGTATGGCATTTTCGAACTACGCGCGAAGGGCCGCCCAGCATCTCCGCGGACTCGAGTACGACATCTATCATTACCGCAACTGCTTCGGAGGGGTTTCGGCAGACCTTGCACGGAGGTCCGGAAGGAAGACGCTTTGCGACCATTCCATTGGCCATCCATATGCCGTGTCGCTCATCCGACGAAAGGTTGCTCTTCACATTCCCGACAGCATCGACCCTCAGCCCTTGAACATCCTCGAGGAGCAGTACCTAGAGGATTTCAGTCATGCAGACCACTA
>RGVM01000408.1 GCA_010027295.1 Chitinophagia bacterium | reverse complement strand
CCGTGCGGCGCAGCGCGTTGTACATCTCGAAGCCGTTGCCCCAGCCGGCGACCCATGCTTCGAAGAGCATGCGGTTCATCTTGGCCTCGTTGGTCGGGGCGGCGTCGTATTCGGCGAGGAAATTATTGACGTAGGCGTTGATCTCAGCTGCCGTGGGCGCCTTCGCGTTGGCATCACGGGAGAGGCCGAAGTTCGCGACGTATGCGATATGCTCCCGCACGGCGGCCTCGGCCGTGGCGCGGGGCGTACCGAAGTTGTAGGCCAGTTCGGCCTCCGCCTGCCAGAACTTCACCATCCAGCTGGTCAGCATCGGGAAGATGCCGTCGCCGCGACCCTGGTTGACAGGAGAACGGAGCAGCGTGGGGGCCTTGGTACGGTCGTCATAGAGGCCAGCGGCAGGATACACGCCAGGGGCGGTACGGTAGTCCTGGTCCTGGGGAACGCCCGACTGGTCGCCACGGTAGCGGCCGAAGAAGCCGGCGAGGAAGTTGGTGTCCGCCTTGGTGCGGGAAAGTACGCCTGCCGCGACACCGCGGTCCCAGGCGCTCGGCTCGAGCACCAGATAGGCGCCCTGCACGGGGGTGGCACCCCGGTCGGTGGCGTTGTTCTGGTCGAGGATGCGGGTCGTCTGGCGGCGGAAGTAGAAGGGCCAGCGGGGGTCCTTGGCCAGCAGCATGCGGAACATGAAGTCGACCTCAATGTAGTTGAAGTCCTGCGAAGCCAGATAGGCGGCCGTATACCAGGGGTGGCGCAGCTCAGGCGAGATCTGGCGGCCATAGTTGAAGCTGAAGTCGGTGCTCGTGCCGTTGATCAGACCGCCGGTCGCATTGAGGGCGGCCTGAATCTGGGCGGAAGCGCCGGTGTTCACACGGCGGCTGGTGATGAGCATGCGCAGCTTCACGGTGTTGGCGAAACGCACCCACTTGGTCTTGTCACCACCATAGAGGATGTCTGCCGAACCGATCGAAACGGGGCTGGTTGCGTTCAGATTCGCGATGGCCTCGTCCAGCAATTTGTAGCAGGCATCATAAATGGCCTGTCCGCTTTCGAACTTGGGGTTGATGTTCTGCTTTTCGGCGTTGCCTGCGAAAGCCTCCGTGTAAGGTACGGTACCGAACAAGTCGACCATGCAGGAGAAGCCATAGGCCTTGAGGGCCTGGGCCACACCCAGGAAGGGCTTGTTGCCGGCAGCCGACGCAGCCTTGATGATCTCATCGATGTCCTTGCCCGGGCTGGTGTAGAAATAGGACCAGCTGCCGTAGAAGGAGTTTCCACCGAAGCCGTAGGAGTCGGAGGCGCCGATCTGTCCGAGCATACCCATCTGGGTGTTGCGGAGACCGGCCAGGAAACCCACCAGGTTACGCTCCGCTTCAGGTAGGAGCAGTCGCACCGAACCCTGTGTGGGGTTGTTCGGGTCGACGTTGATGTCCAGGTCGAAGAGGTTGTCCTTCTTCTGACAGGAACTGAACGAGATCAGCACCGCCAGCGAGAAGCCACCGACCCAGCTTTTGATATGTGAGGTTGACAATTTCATCTTTGGTTCAGTTTAGCGGTTCGATTAGAAGGTGAATTTCACGTTCACGCCGTAACGCTTCGTGCTGGGAGCCGCACCCAGGTCGATGCCCTGGATGTTGGAAGTGGACACGTCGCTCAATACTTCGGGGTCTAGGTTCAGGCCCTGCAGCATGTTGGGTGCATAGAACCAGAGGTTCCGGCCGGAGAGGCTGACGTTGATGGCACCGAAGGGCGTCTTCGTGAGGAACTTCTTCGGAACCGAGTATCCCAGGTTGATCTCGCGGAGACGGAAGGTCGTGCGGTCGTACAGGTTGGTGTCGTCCGGACCGTAAGCGCCGAAACCGTCGGAGAAGTAGTAGTCGAAGGCCGAGATGCTGGTGGTGTTCTTGATCTTCTTGCCCTTATCGTCCAGCAGCGCCTTCTTGGTATCGGGGTCGCCATAGACGCCGGGGATCACATAGAGGCCCTCACGGTCGGCCGAGTTGATCAGCTGTCCGCGCAGCAGCAGGGAGGCTGCCGTGATGGAGTACATGTCTCCACCCTGCCACCAGTCGACCAGTGCGGAGAGGTTGAAGTTCTTGTAGGAGACGGTGTTTGTCACGCCGAGCTTGAAGTCCAGGTTCGGGTCGCCGAAAGGCTGGTCGACATCCACGTAGATATGCTTGCCTCCGTTGCCGCCCATACCCGGCCAGATCAGTCGATTCCCCTCCTCGTCACGGGCTGAAGGCTGCCCGAAGAGCATGCCGAAGGGCTGTCCTACGCGCTGCACGTTGGCGACGAAGGCGCCGTTGCCGGTGATGATGTCGGCACCCTGGTCATCCGTCTTGAGGACCTTGGAGCGGATCCGGTTGAAGGCTGCGAACACATTCCAGGTGAGGCCACCCTTGGTCTTGAGCACGGTCACATCCACACCGGCCTCGTAGCCGATGTTCTGGATGCTGCCCGCATTGATGGCCAGGGTGGAGAAGCCGGAGGTGACAGGGATGCGCTTGGTCACGAAGTTGTCCTTCGAGGTCTTGCGGTAGTAGGTCAGGTCGAGCTTGACGCGGCCGTTGAAGAAGTTGAGTTCGGAGCCGACCTCATATTCCTCCACGCCCTCGGGCTTCAGGTTGGCATTCTTCAGGGCGTCGGAGAGCGAGGCCGAGTAGACCGTCGATCCGGCAGGCGTCAGGTAGGAGGGCGACACCACGTTGTAGGTGGTCTGCAGCTGGTAGGCCGGCACGTCGCGCTTGGTCTGCGCGGCATTGAAGCGCAGCTTACCGTAGGAGAGGATGTTGCCGCCGATCTTGAGGGCGTCGGTGAAGATGAAGCTCAGGCCGGCGCTCGGGTAGAAGTAGCTGCGGTTGTTGACAGGCAGCGTGGAGGCCCAGTCGTTCCGGCCGCTCAGCTCGAGGAACAGGTAGTTGTTATAGGACAGGTTCACACGGCCGAAGGCACCGAGGATCCGCTGCTTGCGGTCGTAGTCGGAATACACGGCCTGTTGCGAGGTGTTGGTGAGCTTGTAGATGTCGGGCA
>RGVM01000407.1 GCA_010027295.1 Chitinophagia bacterium | reverse complement strand
ACGAGGTCCGCCGCAGGCCCCTCTACCTTGTCCAGGAAGCCCGGAATCTCGAATCCGCGCCCGAGGCGGGACTCCCTCCGGCACGCACGCCATGACGACCGACATCCCCGGTAACGACATGCTCTGCATCCTCTACAGCTCCGAGCTGATCAATGACATCGACGACGTCGTCCGGAAGGTGAAGAACGGCAGCGGCGACTGGCTGCCGAGGCTGCAGTCGGCCCTGGGCGGCCGCCTCATCCCTTCATCCGACATCCGCTACAATTCCTCCGTGATGGGACTCACCGCGAAGTCGCGCAGCGGCAGCATCGCCCCCATCATCCTCAAGGTCAACGTAAACTGATCCGGATGACCCACCTCCTGAGATCATTGGCATGCCTGTCCCTGGCAGGCATGCCCTTCCTAGGTTTCGCGCATCTCGACAGCACGGGTCCTGTGCGTCCCAAGGTCGGCGACACCCTTTCCTTCCGGGTGCTCCAAGTAGGGATCGACACCGTCCGGAACACCGTCTCCCGGTCGGCCGTCGTCCCTTTGCTCGAATATGACTTCCGCAGCCAGTACCCATGGTATCGCACAAAGAAGGCCGCCTGGCAGATGACCGACAGGTACCAGCTGGAATTCCGGAAACTGCCTGCGAGCGGTTGGGTCTACCTCTACAGCGTCGACGGCGCCAACGATGTCCGCTACCACGGCTCCCTCCGCCTCGGCGGGCGCAAGCCGGGCCCCTTGCTCTTCCCCGACAGTCTGAAAACCTTCGCCTTCTCGGCCGAAGGGGCCGACCAGCTGGTGGTCTGGTACTCGCCCGACAGCGTTGCGAATGCAGAAAAGCTCATCCAGGGAATCGAGCTGACCATGGGTGACTTCGTGAAGCGCAACAACCGGCAAATCCACGGCACGCTCGTGCTGCCCGCCTACGGATGGCAGATGCAGGCGCAGGACTACGGCTTCACCACCGACCCTGAGCTATACAGCATCCACGCGCGGTTTATCCTCCCCGTCATCGTCCGTTTCGACGTGGCGCCGAGGAAGCCCCCGAAAATTGTCAAGAAGACGGGCAAGTGAGAAGACTCCCGGGGCCGGTCGTTTCCTTTCAGTGAGGAATCGGAACCAGCCCTGTGCCATTTCAATGACAATAGAAATCAAGGCAGATGTCCAAGCCTTACCTGGCCCTGATCACCCTATTCCTCATCCAGATCTGGCTCGGGAATGATGTGAGTGCGCAGGACCGGCCGGGCACGGGCTTCTCGGGCTCTGTCGGCAAGGACCCCGGCGTCTGCGCGTCATCCGGCGCCAACTTCATGACCGAGCGCCAGGTGGAGGACCTGGTGAGCGAGATGCTCGACCGCATCGGCACCCGCAACCGGTATATCATCGTCAGCTGCCGCGAGGTCGAGAACTGCCAGGCAACCCTCTATCGGGGGAAGCCCTACATCCTCTATAACCCGCAGTTCCTCGGGGCGGTGAAGTCGCTCAACTTCTCCACGGCCGACCTTCGGGCCACCGACAAGGACTGGCAGACGCTGACCATCCTCGCCCATGAGCTCGGCCATCACATCAACAACCATCTGCTCAACCCGCTGCCCGACGCCACGCAGCGCGATATGGAGCTTGAGGCCGACGAGACGGCCGGCTTCATCATCTACCTCATGGGCGGGCCGATGGACAAGGCCCTGCAGGCCTATGCCACCCTCCCCGAGCAGGGCAGCTACCTACATCCACCACGCGCGCGTCGGCTGGAAGCCGTGCAGAAGGGCTTTGCCAGCGCCCGGCAGAAGTACCCCCGATACCGTCAGGATGATGCCGAGGCCCGCGATGCCATCCGGACGGCCGTGGCCCTGCACGAGCGTAGGAAATACCGGGAGTCCTACCGCATTCTCTCGCGCGACGACCTGAAGGACGATGCGCAGGTGCAGTACTACCTGGGCCGCATGTATTACTTCGGCTATGTTTTCCAGCGCGACACGGAGGAGGCGCTGCGTCTGTTCCGCCTATCGGCGGAGAAGGGTTTCGCCATCGCACAGAACAACCTGGGCTGGATGCATGTGATGGGGGAAGGTGTGCCGAAGGACGCCACCGAGGGCCTCAAATGGCTGCGAAAGGCCTCCGACCAGGGACTCGGCATCGGCCATCGCAACATCGCCAATCTGTATCAGCTGGGTCTCGGCGTCCCTCGAGACACCAAGGCGGCCGATATCTGGTACCGGAAGGCCGCCGAGAGCCTGCAGCAGGCGGTCGACAGGGGGGAATGGCCCGAGATGACCTATCTCGGCGAAATGCTGCTCAAAGGTCTTGGAATCCCGCGCGATTCCATTCGCGCCATGCGCCTCTTCGAACGGTCCGCCGACAGCGGCTATGTCCGGGCGATGGTCTTCCTCGGCGATGCCCAGCTTTTCAAGGATACACAACGCGGCGACTCCATCGCCCTGTCATGGTACCGTAAGGCCGTGGCATTGGACGACCCTCAGGGGCAGTTCCGTCTGGGCAACATGCTGATGTCGGGAATGGGTATCAGGCCCGATACCACGGAGGCGATTCGGCTGTTCCGCAGGTCGGCAGAGGGCGGGGAGCCCAACGGGATGGCCCAGCTGGCGTACGCATACCAGATGGGTGTCGGCCTTGGGAAGGACCTTGCGGAAGCCCTCCGGCTTTACCGGCAGGCGGCCGACAAGGGCAACACCTTTGCGATGAACTCCCTCGGCTACCTGTACGAGACCGGATCAGGCACCGCCAAGGATATGGTACAATCCACACACTGGTACAGGATGTCGGCCGAGAGGGATGACTCCTGGGGCCAGTGGGTCCTCGGCAGCCGCTATCTGTGGGGGAAAGGGGTGGCCGCCGATCCCGCCGAGGCCTTGAGACTCTTCCGCCTTTCGGCGGCACAGGGTCAGGCGAACGCGATGGCCGATATCGGCTACATCTACGAGTCAGGCGTCGGCGTCGCCAAGGATACGGACGAAGCCATACGCTGGTACCGCCGGGCTGCCGACAAGGGGAATGCATGGGCCAGGGAACAGCTGGAACGGCTGTT
>RGVM01000406.1 GCA_010027295.1 Chitinophagia bacterium | reverse complement strand
ACGTCGTTCTCGCTGAAGAGGGCTTCCTCGAGGGTGCCGGCAGCAGTAGAAGGCACTTCGCTGTCGACCTTGTCAGTGGCGATGTCCATGAGCGTCTCGTCCTGTTTGACCAGATCGCCGGGCTTCTTATGCCAACGGAGTATCGTGGCCTCCATGATGCTCTCGCCCATCTTGGGCATCACGACTTCCACCAATGCCATTTTGCTGATTTTTTGCGGTCCGGTCCCGGGATGCTGCAGCCTAACTCCGGCGACGGCTCAAATGTATGCCCTTTTCCACAGAGACGCCACCCCATCCTGCGCATACTTATGCACCGATGTGGATGTGGGACGGACAGTCCCGATCTTCAGACCAGTATAAACTTTCTCAGGGCGTTCAGGCCATGGGTGGCGGCGAGTTCGGTGTTGCGCTGCCGGTCGAACCGGAACTGGAAATGGCTGGCGGCCTCCCGGCCCGCTGCCGCCAGGCCGACCCATACGGTACCTACGGGTTTGTCGGGCGTCCCCCCGTCGGGGCCCATGATGCCGGAGGTGGCGATGGCGAAATCGCTTCCCGTGCGGTCACGGATGCCGTTCGCCATCTCGAGGACGGTCTCCCGGCTCACGGCCCCGTGGGCGGACAGTGTATCGGGCCTAACGCCCGCAAGCGCCATTTTCAGCGTGTTGGAATAGGCGACGGCCCCGCCCAGGTAGTAGCGGCTGGAGCCTGGCACCGAGGTGATGAGATGCCCGATATAGCCCCCGGTGCAACTTTCGATGGTGGAGAGGGTCTGCCCGCGTGACGAAAGGATCTCCCCTACGACCTGTGGGATGCCCTTGTCCTCGTCAGTGACGAGCACATCCTCCACCAGTTGCCTGAGCATGTCGAACTCTGCCTGCAGCTCGGCCTCCATGCGGGGGTCGTCGCCCCGTCCCGTGAGCCGTAGCTTCACCATGCCGTAGCTGGGGAGATAGGCGAGCTTTATGTTTCGGGGGAGGGTCGACTCGAACTCTTTGATACGCTCCGCCAGGAAGGACTCCCCGATGCCGGCCGTCAGTAGAGTGCGGTGTAGGATGGGCGCCGGACGGAAACGATCCTGCAGTGCGGGGATCACATACCCCTTCATCATGCCCTTCATCTCGTGCGGCACGCCGGGCATGCTGACGAACACCACGCCTTCCTTCTCGAACCACATGCCGGGTGCCGTGCCCCTCCGGTTCTGTATCACGGTGCAGACGTCGGGGACCTCCGCCTGCTTAAGGTTGCGTTCGATGAGCGGCCGGTTGAGCATCTGGAAGATATGGCGCACGTTGGCCAGGGCCCCCTCGTCGACCACCATGCGGCCGCCGAAATACTGGCATAGCAGGGGCTTGGTGATATCATCGGCCGTGGGACCGAGGCCTCCCGTTATTAGGATGACCCGGGCGTGCTTCGACTCCTCGTCGAGGGCCTGCCATATTGCGTCCCTGTCGTCGCCCACCGAAACCCTGCGGTGCACCCACACACCGATGGCGTTCAGCTCCTGAGCCATCCATGCGCTGTTGGTGTCGACCGTCTGGCCTATCAAAAGTTCGTCACCGATCGTGATGATGGATGCTACCGTGTTCCGCGTGTCCATGGATGGGTGTTTTCGTCCTGGAGAGGCCCTGCAAAACTACGGCACCCCGCTGTCGCACTCTTGAAAATCATTTGCTTTGTCGTACAATAATGCTATGTCGCCTACTATTTCCACGATGCGGCTCTACCTGCGCCTAACCTTCACAGTTTTTTTTCTCGGCTTGCTCCCCACTTTGTCCATTGGTCAGGGTGCTGAACTGCAGGCCCGTCTCGACGCGGCCTGGGGCAGGCTGTCAGCCGATCCTTTGCTTTTCTCGGCATCCATCGGCATCTATATCGTAGAGGCTGGCACGGGCAGGGTCGTCTTCGATCGCAATGGTCGCACGGGGCTGCTGCCCGCGAGCAGCCAGAAGGTGCTCACCGCAGCCGCGGCCATGGATCTGCTGGGTACTTCCTATCGCTATGAGACGGAATTCCTGCTATCGGGTAAGCCATCGGGCGGTATCCTCTCAGGACCCCTTGTGGTGCGCGGCGGGGGCGACCCAACCCTGGGAGGTTCCCGTTTCGCTTCCCATTCTCCCGACCGAATAGCCGTCATGCTTCGGGAAGCCCTGGGAAGGGCCGGCGTGACATCTTTGAAGGGTGGCGTGGCCGGACTAGCAGACGCCTTCCTCTCCCCGACGATACCCGACGGGTGGATGTGGGAGGACATCGGCAACTATTACGGCGCTGGCCACGGCTCGCTCAACTGGAACGAGAACCGGTACACGCTGTTGCTGCGTCCGGGTGCCAGAGAGGGAGACCCTGTGGGCATCGTATCGACGGAACCGTTGATGCCTGGCCAGCCCTTCGACAACGGTCTCGTTACGGGACCGAAGGGCAGCGGTGACAGGGCGGTGCTCTATTTCAGTCCGTACTCCGACACCATCGTCGCTAGGGGCTCCGTGCCCTGCTGTGGCGGCGTCTTCCGTATCTCGGGTGCAGTGAGGGACCCCGTCCGCTTCACTGTCCGCCAGATTGGTCGGATACTTGGCGCGGGGGATGGGGCCGTTGTCTGGCAAAAGCTGCCTGCGGGTATGCCATCGCTCACTCCTCTCCTTACTGTCCGGTCGCCAGGCCTCGACAGCATCGTGCAGGACTTCCTGCAGAAGAGCGTCAACCTCTTCGGGGAGGCGTTGGTTCGTTCCCTCTCCCGGCAGGCCGGAGGCGACGGTTCATATGCCGACGGCCTGAATCGGCTGCAGGCTTTCTGGTTGTCGAAGGGAATCGATCCCCGTATGCTGACCCTGCGCGACGGGAGCGGCCTTTCGCCGACGAACCGCGTGGCGGCGGAGGCGCTTGTGCGGGCGTTGCTATACGCCCGGGGCAGGCCCTGGTTCCCGGCATTCGACAGGGCGATGCCCCTGCACGACGGCATACGTATGAAGAGCGGCACCATGGGAGGCGTGCGTTCCTATGCCGGCTACCTCAAAGGCTATAGCGGCAGGGAGTATGTTTTGCCGTGATTGTAAAT
>RGVM01000405.1 GCA_010027295.1 Chitinophagia bacterium | reverse complement strand
GCGCTTGGCTCTCGTTGGGCGAGGTCACGGTGAATGCGGAGCGCCGGGAGTCGCGTGAGGCTGCCACAGCTGTGGCCATCACCAGCTTCTCCGGGCGGGATATCCGGTCCTACCGGCTATGGGACCTGAAGGACATCTCCTCCCTGGTGCCGGGCCTCTACAGCGCCGACCCCGGCGACGGCCGGAACGTGACGACGATACGCGGCATCGGAACGACCTCCTACGATCCCGCCGTCGTGACCTATATCGACGGGGTGAGCCAGTTCAGTCTCGACACCTACATCCCCCAGCTGGTCGACGCCGAGCGCATCGAAGTGTTGCGCGGCCCTCAGGGGACATTGTTCGGACGCAACGCGATGGGTGGGGTCATACAGGTCACCACCCGACGACCCGGCAACCGCACCCGTGTGGGCATCGAGTCGAATGTCGGCAACTACGGACTCCGCAGGAACACCGCCACCCTGAGGACACCGATTGTCAAGGACAGGCTCTTCCTCGGCATCGCGCTGCAGGAGGAACGCAGGGACGGCTTCCATAGGAACCTCTTCACCGGCGGCGACTTCGACGGCTACGCCCGGCGCACGGCCGGCCTGGATCTACGCTACGCCACATCCGGGGCCTGGTCCGCACGGATGAACCTGAAAGGATACCGTACGGACAACCGCGGCCCCTTCCCCCTCGCCGGAAGTGCCGAGGCGGCCTTTGAGAACCCCTACGTGCTCGACCAGAACGCAACGGCCACCATGCGGGACCGCGGCATGAACGCGTCGCTGTCCGTCGCGCGCAGTGGCCGGAAGGTCCGGCTCGATGCACAGACGGCCTGGCAGGCCAACCACCGCGTGTACGAAGGGCCATTGGACGGCGACTTCTCCCGGGCCGACATCGTCAGCATCTTCAACGATTACGGCGACCGCTTCAACCGGGTGGGCGTTTGGACGCAGGAGGTCCGCCTATCCTCCACCACCTCTGCCGAGGGCAGGCTGCAGTGGGTGACGGGGCTGTTCATGTTCTCGCAGGACAATCCCGTCCGGCAGGCCACCGTCTTCGGAAAGGATGCCGGGCTGTTCGGTATCCCCGACAAGAACTTCTCGCTCGTCAGCCAGAACCTCGGGAAGGGCAGCGGAGCGGCGCTGTTCGGTCAGGGCACCTATCGGATGACGGATCGCCTGTCATGGGTGGGTGGCCTCCGCATCGACAGGGAACGCAGGCGACTCGAGGTACGCGGCGAGTACGAGAAAGGCAGTTCCATACGGTTCGTCACCCGGCCGGACACTTCGGCTTCGGGAACCTACGGCGCCGTCTCGCCAAAACTCGGGCTGCAGTATGCACTCGGCGGTGGCGGGCTCGCCTATGCCAGCTACAGCCGCGGCTTCCGGGCCGGGGGGCTCACGACGCTGGGTTCCGACCCGGGCCAGCCGCCGCTGGTATCCTTCGACGAGGAATACAGCGACAACCTGGAGGCCGGGCTGAAAGGCGGCCTGAGGGATGGAAAGACGTCTTACCGCCTCGTCGTCTTCCATACCTCCGTGAGCGGCGCGCAGATCCCCACGCTGATTCTGCCGGACGCCGTGACCGTGACGCGGAACGCCGGCAGGATGCGGAGTTTCGGTGCCGAGGCGGAGACGGAGGCGAGGTTGGCGAAAGGCCTCGCGTTCACGGCCAGGATAGGCCTTACGGATGCACGCTACACGAGGCTTGTGATGGCTGACAACGGCCGCGAGAAGGACCTGTCCGGCAACCGGCAGGTCTTCACCCCGTCGCACACCGCGCTGCTGGCGGCCGAATACGTGACGCCCATGGGAAGCCGGAAGCGGTGGAGGCTGGAAGCCCGGATGGAAGCTGTCTCGACGGGTCGTCAGTACTTCGACCTGGCAAACCGGATCAGCCAGTCGGCATACACACTCTTAAACAGCCGTGTCGGGATCGCGGGCAACCGCTGGTCGCTGCACGCCTGGGGCAGAAACCTCACAGGCCGCACCTATGTGTCGTACGCCTATGATTTCGGAGCCGTACGGCTGGGCAATCCAAGGACATGGGGGCTGACCCTCGCCAGGGGTGGTTGACATTCGCCACGGGTGCGATGCGCTGGCAACTCCTTCATGCGAATTAGGGATGGGATACCATTCGGCAACCCGAAATTGGTTATTTTCCGTCCTGCCCCAATGCCGTAGCGTTTGCCAAGTCCCCAGCGGATATTCATCACCCTCACCTGCCTGCTCCTGTCCATCGAGGTGGCGGGACAGGAGGAACTAACGCTGTACAACGAGACCAATGGACTTCCGAGGTCTTATGTCAACGATATCCGGAGAGACCGGAACGGGTACTTCTGGATGGCGACGGAGCGTGGCATCATCCGGTACGACGGCAGGAGCTTCGTTGAAGTGCCCCCAAGGGATCCGGCCTTTCGTTTCCAGGAGGTCACGCGTTTGGAGCTGGAGGATGACAGTCTATACCTCATCTACCGCGACTCCGGCTGCATGGTGCTCGACCTCGCCTCGCTGCAGTACAGGCTCCTGCTCCCGGAGGCCGTCGACGACATACTGGTACTGCCGGGCGGCGACCGGGTGGCCACACTGCGGAGCGGTACCATCGCCAGGGAACGGGGTGGGCGATGGATGATACGGTTCCGTATGGGCTGGAAGAATCCGGGCATCCTGAGGTATCACGATGGCAGGCTCTTCGCAAGCCTCCCCAATAGCGGGCTATTCCAGATAGACCCGGAGACCCTGCAACCCATCCGGAAGTACGACAAACTCCCGGGCGGCTTCATGGATGCGTTCAGCGCCTCGGGTGCGCGCCTGTTCCACATGATGACGGGTGAGTTGGCTGCGTTCGACGAAGGTTACCGGAATCTGCGTCCAGACCCTTTCCCGGAACTCGAAGGCCTCAACGTCACCTATTTCTCCTCCGGTGGCAACGGACTGCATTACGTGATCACCGACAACAAGAGGCTCCTCGAATACAGAGACCACCGAATCCGTCGGATCCTGTTGCCGGGCATCACAAACGTGGAGTTAAGGAAGTTATGGGTGCAGGACAGCACCCACCTGATGGTGAGTA
>RGVM01000404.1 GCA_010027295.1 Chitinophagia bacterium | reverse complement strand
ACTGGCGGCACTCTCGGGACACGACACCCTGGAACTCGACGATGTCGACGACGCGGCCCGACAGCTGCTGCACGAAGGGGGCCTCAAGGCCGTGGCCGTCTCCATGGGGCCCGCCGGCGCGATGCTGGTGACCGACGAAGAGGTTGTGCAGGTACCCGCCCCCGTCGTGCCCCGCCGCAGCACCGTGGGTGCCGGCGACAGCATGGTGGCAGGCATGGCCTGGTCGCTGCACGAGGGGCGACCCATGGCCGACGCCCTGCGCATGGGCGTGGCCTGCGGCACAGCAGCCACGATGAATCCGGGCACGCAGCTCTTCCATGCGTCCGACGCCCACCGGCTGTTCCAATGGCTCTCCACGAAAAAATAATTGAGCGGAAGGCGCACAGGGCCTAATTTAGACGACATCTACAACCCTCGCATATGCAAACCGGACTCCTTCACCTACACAACCTCCTCCGCTGGGTCATCCTCGTCCTGCTCGTCCTCAGCGTCGTTAAGAGCTATACCGGCTGGAAACACGGCCGCGCCTTCTCCGACGGCGACAGGAAGACCTGGCTGTTCACCATGATCGCCTCGCACATCACTCTGCTCCTCGGACTCTACCAGTGGTTCGCCGGCCGCTTCGGACTGCTCACGCACGAACGCCCCGAAGGTGTTTCGATGATGAAGAGCGCCTTCTACCGTTTCTACCAGATGGAGCACCCGGTGACCATGATCGTCGCCATACTGCTGATCACGCTCGGCTACGGAACGGCCAAAAAGCCGCTGTCCGACGCCGATAAGTACAAAAAGGCCTTCCGGCTCTTCCTGACCGCCCTCATCCTCATTCTCATCCGCGTCCCCTGGCCTTTCCTGCAGGACGTCGGTCGCCCGCTTTTCCCGGGGATGTGACTTGGGGCAACCGTAGGATCACCCCCCCCATGACAGGGAACCGGCATGCCTCGGCATCCGGCTCCCGACATTCAATCTATTCAACACCCTTCCCATGAGATGGCTGCCCATCCTCTTGCTCCTCGCCTACGCGACTGCCGGCAACGCACAACCGAAGAAATCCCAGCCGCCAGCCGCACCTGCGAAACCCGACTACGACCTGGCCATGAAGCCGCTCAAGTGGCGCTCCATCGGTCCCTTCCGCGGCGGCCGCGCCAACGCTGCCTGCGGCGTGCCCGGTGACATCCTTACCTACTACATGGGCACCACCGGCGGCGGGCTCTGGAAGACCGACGACATGGGCATCACCTGGCGCAACATATCCGACGGATATTTCCGTAGCGGCTCCGTAGGCGCTGTCGCCGTGGCCGGGTCCGACCCCAACGTCGTCTACGTGGGCACCGGCGAGCATGCCGTCCGTGGCGTAATGACCCACCCAGGTGACGGGGCCTTCAGGTCGACAGATGCCGGAAGGACATGGAGCCGCATCGGCCTCGAGAAGTCACAGCATATCTCCCGCATCATCGTCCACCCCCGCGACGAGAACACCCTCCTCGTGGCCGCACAGGGTGCTCTCTACGGCCGTTCCGATGAACGCGGCGTCTTCAAGAGCACTGACGGTGGGAAGACGTGGAGGAAGGTCCTGTTTGTGGACGACCGTACCGGCTGCGCCGAGCTCTCCATGGACATGACCAACCCGCGCGTCCTCTACGCCGCCATGTGGGAGCATGGCCGCGAGCCCTGGCGTGTCACAAGCGGCGGCCCCGGCAGCGGTCTCTACAAATCCACCGACGGGGGCGAGACCTGGACACGCCTCTCCAACGGCCTGCCGAAGGAACTGGGCAAGATGGCCGTCTCTGTCTGCCGCTCCAACCCCGACAAAGTCTACGCCCTCATCGAGAGCGACTCCGAACAGGAGAAGGGCGGACTCTTCGTCTCCACCGACGCCGGCGAGAACTGGTCGCGCGTCAGCGGAGACCACCGCCTGATCCAACGCGCCTGGTACTACATAGAGGTCTTCGCCGACCCGGCAGACGAGAACACCGTGTACGTGCTTAGCGCTCCGGCCCTCCGATCCAAGGATGGCGGCAAGACCTGGGAGCGGCTCGACACGGAGCATGGCGACCACCATGACCTATGGATCAACCCCGCCAACCCGAAGAACATGATCCTATCCGACGACGGCGGGTCGGTCATCACCCTGAACGGCGGGCGCACATGGAGCAAGCAGTCCAATATGCCTACGGCGCAGATCTACCGTATCAACGTCGACAACGGCTTCCCCTACCGCATATACGGCGGACAGCAGGACAATAGCTCCCTCTCCATCGCCCATCGTGAGTTCGGCGGATACAGCATCGGCACATCCAGCTGGGCGCCTTCCGCCGGCGGCGAGAGCGCCTTCCTGGCCTTCGACCCCGACGCCCCACACCTCGTCATGGGCGGCAGCTACCAGGGTACCATCGAGATCCTCGACACGCGCTCCAACGCCTCCACCAACGTCATGGCCGCACCCATCCAGTATCTGGGTCGCGATGCGAAGGACTGCCGCTACCGCTTCAACTGGAACGCACCCATCATCTGGTCGAAACACGAGCCCGGCACCTACTACCACGGCGCCCAGCTGCTGCTGCGTACGCGCGACATGGGCCGCACCTGGACAGAAGCCTCGCCCGACCTCACCCGTAACGATACGTCCAAACAGGGCCGCCCCGGCGTGCCCTACACCAACGAGGCCGTCGGAGCCGAAAACTACGGCACCCTCAGCTACGTCGTCGAGTCGCCCCATGAGAAGGGCGTGCTCTGGACGGGCAGCGACGACGGACTCGTCCACCTCACCCGCGACGGAGGCGCCAGCTGGCAGAACGTCACCCCCGCCGGACTGCAGGAGTGCCTCATCAACGCCATCGAAGTGTCGCCGCACGACAAGGCCACCGCCTACATTGCCACCACACGCTACAAGTTCAACGACCATCGGCCCGGCCTCTACCGCACAAACGACTATGGCAAGACATGGAGCCGCATCGACAACGGCATCCCCGCAGATGCCTTCACCCGCGTAGTACGAGAAGACCCTGAACGCAAGGGACTGCTCTTCGCAGGTACCGAATTCGGCCTCTTCGTCTCCTGGAACGGCGG
>RGVM01000403.1 GCA_010027295.1 Chitinophagia bacterium | reverse complement strand
CTGCCGTTGCGGATGCGCCGCTCCAGGCCGTCCCGGAAGGGCGTGGCCAGCCAGGGGATGGTCAGTCGGTTGGTGAGGGTGACCTCGCCGGTCAGCAGCCGTTGAAAGTTGTTGAACTCGACGCCGGTCCGCAGGTTGTTCTCGAGCTGGATGGCGCGGTGGGCTATGTTGCGGTTGCGCAGGGTGAAGTTAACGGCGGCGCCCATGCGTCCGCTGCCCACCTGGATGGCCTGCGTGTTGTTGATGATCGAGCTGCCCTCGAGGCCCGCCTCGAAGAACTGGCGTTTGGCGGGTGTGAGCCGCAGGATGTAGTTCACGGTCCTTGTGCTATCGACGTTCTCCGTGACGATGTTGATGTTCTGCCAGGCCCCCAGTCGGTTGAAGTTGTTGAGGGTCTGGCTGTAAGCCAGCCTTGTGTAGGTCATGCCGGGCCTGGCCTCCACCTGGTTGGCGATGAAGCCCGGCGCGAACAGGCCCTGCGTAGACACCACCCGGATGGAGTCCACCATGACGCCCGCCAGGGTGTCGAGGGAGAAGAGGTTGGCATCCGGCTCCAGATCGCTATAGACGGTGAAGCTGCCGATCCGATAGGGCAGAAGGTGCGTGGAGTCGCGGATGTTGTTGAGGCGGATGCGGATGTCGACCCGTGGACTGCCCATCCGGGACTTCGCCGCGGCGAGGAGCCGCACGTATTCAAAGGGGTCCAGAGATGGGTCGATAAGGTCGGAGAAGGTGGAGTCGGCCTCCACGAGGATATCCTCCCGCGTGAATTTCTGGTAGCCGCTGTTGTTGAATACACCCACGAGACGGTCGAGCTCCCGGTCGATGCCGGCGTTCTCGAAGGGTTCACCCCGTTTGAGCAGGCAGCCCTCGCGCACGCCCTCCGCGATGCGCTGGAGGTTGCTGTCCGACAGTGCATAGGCGACGGTGTCGATGAGGAACAGGCGGCCCGCCTCGACGGTGTAGTCCACCGAAATGCGCAACTGGTCGCCCGAGCGCCTCAGGCTTGAATCGGTCCGGACGGAACTGCCCTTGTAGCCCAGGCTGCCCATCAGGTACCGCATGTTGCTTGCCGTCTGCGACACGGCCGCCGAGTCGTACCGATGCGGGGAGACGATCACCGGGACAGGGAATATCCACGGGAAGCTGGGCCAGGGTATCTTGGAAGCCTTCACCACCCGCACGCTGTCCTCCACCTGCTCCTCGAGGCGCGACTTCACCGCGCCGAGTTTCTCCCGGTTGACGATACCGCTTACCTTTATCCGGTTCTCGAAAATGAACGGCTGCTCCGGCTGGTACTTCCTGACGATGGTGCAGGCGTGAAGGAAGGGGATCAGGGCGATGGGGAGAAGATTCCGGATGAGGTTGCCGTTCATGCTCAGCGTTCGACTGAAATGCCTCTAGCCCTATGGTTTCCAAGTCAAAGGTCAGGCTTATCCGAGGTTTGTGCCAAAAAAAAATGCGGGCGGACTCAGACCTCTTCCTCGTCGAGGGTCCGCACATGGTGGAGGAACTGCTCCAATGGCGGCCTGAGGATGCGGAGGAGGTCTTTGCCCTCGCCGAATGGGTCGACCCACGCGACTCCCGTCGTCAGGCTGCCCTCGCCCCGCCGGTCGTACGCATCCAGCCAGAGGAGCTGGCCGCCATGAGCTGCCAGCACGCACCCAACCAGGTACTTGCATTGGTACGCAAGCGACGGGCACTACCCCCAGTGGCTCCAAGAGGTGCCCTGACCCTCGCCCTCGACGCCGTCCGCGACCCGGGCAACCTCGGCACGATCATCCGTACAGCCGACTGGTTCGGCATCCGGAACGTCGTCTGCAGCCCCGACTGTGCAGAACTCCACAATCCCAAGGTCGTACAGGCGACTATGGGCGGCATCTTCCGCATCGAGCTGTCCTACACCGACCTCGCCGCCTGGCTGCCGACAACAGGAATGCCCGTCTTCTGCACCACGCTCGACGGCTCGGCGCTCCAGGATATTCCCTCGCCCCAAGAGGGCGTCATCGTGATTGGCAACGAGGCCCGCGGTGTCTCCGACGCCGTGCGCGCCCTTGCTACGCAAAGGGTCACCATCCCGCGCTACGGCCATGCGGAATCGCTCAATGCATCGGTGGCGGCAGGTATCGTCATGGCTGCGCTCTGCCAGGGTCGCTCCCGTTGACGGAGCGGCAGCCTGCGTTTCACAGCACCCTTTTTCAACGGATCACGGGAACGCTCACTCGAGCGGTGTTGACTGTGCCATTCAATCTCTGGCGTCATGAATTCTGTGTGTTCGCAGGATCGAATCGTACGGGGAAAACCTATCCCTCGTAGCCGGTGTCCTCCAACAGGACTTTCCCGTCCGCCGCAGCCGTAGCGAGCTCGTCGCATCGGTTGTTGTAAGGATTGGTGTGGTGGCCCTTTACCCAAATGAAGCGGATGCTGTGTCGTTGCGACAGGGCGTGGTAGCGCATCCACAGGTCCCGGTTCTTCTTGCCGCCGCTGAACCCTGTGCGTATCCATTTCTGCAGCCATCCCTCCGTCACCGCCTTCACGACGTACTGGCTGTCGGAGTACACGACGATGTCTATGCCGTCCCGCTTCAATGACTCGAGTGCGGCGATGACAGACATCAGCTCCATCCGGTTGTTGGTGGTGCGGCGGTAGCCGGCCGAGATCTCCTTCGACTGCCCCTTCCATATCAGGATGGCGCCATATCCGCCCGGCCCGGGGTTGCCGCGCGAGGAGCCGTCGGTGTAGATGGTCAGTCCCTTGTCGTGGATCATGTCAGAGATGGATCTCGCCGCGCAGGTAGAGCCTGGCGGCACCCGTGAGCAGCACCCTGTCGCCGGAAAGCGTGCAGTCGAGGCTTCCGCCCCGCGCCGACAGCTGCCTTGCCTTGAAATCCGTCATCCCCTTCTCCCTCGCCCAATACGGCGTCAGCGTGCAATGGGCCGAGCCCGTCACAGGGTCCTCGTCGACGCCGCAGGACGGGGCGAAGAAGCGGGACACGAATGCATCGGGTCCCGCCCATGCGGTGACGGTGACGCCACGCGTCCGGATGCGGGAAAGGATGGACATGTCGGGGGAGAGTCCCCGCACGTCGG
>RGVM01000402.1 GCA_010027295.1 Chitinophagia bacterium | reverse complement strand
TTTACGCGAAATATAAGCGTACGCATGCAGTCGTCACACCTCAGCGAACAGGAGGTCATACGCCGAGAGAAACTCTCCCGTCTCCGCGAACTGGGCATAGAACCCTATCCTGCCGCCCTCTTCCCTGTCAACGCCACGGCTTCGGATATTCGTAACGGTTACAAGCCCGGGGAGAACGAGGATGCCTATGCCGACGTCTGCCTCGCCGGCCGCGTCATGAGCATCCGCGACATGGGCAAGGCCTGCTTCGCTGTCCTCCAGGATGCCAGCGGCCGCATGCAGATCTACATCCGACGCGACGATATCTGTTCCGGCGACGACAAGACCCTCTACGACACCGTCTGGAAGCACCTCTCCGACATCGGAGACATCTTCGGCGTCCGGGGGCATGTCTTCACCACCAAGACCGGCGAGGTGTCCGTGCATGTGCGCGAGCTCACGCTCCTCACCAAGTCGCTCAAGCCCCTGCCCATCGTCAAGGAGAAGGAGGGTGAGACTTTCGACGCCGTCACGGACCCCGAGTTCCGCTACCGGCAGCGGTATGCCGACCTGATCGTCAACCCGCAGGTGAAGGAGACCTTCCTGAAGCGCTCCCGATTCATTCAGGCCGTGCGAAACTTCCTCGATGCGCGGGGCGCCGTGGAGGTCGACACGCCCGTCCTGCAGAGCATCCCGGGCGGGGCTGCCGCGAGGCCCTTCGTCACGCACCACAACGCGCTCGACATCCCCATGTACATGCGCATCGCCAACGAGCTTTACCTCAAGCGGCTGCTCGTCGGCGGTTTCGACTGGGTCTATGAGTTCTCCCGCAATTTCCGGAACGAGGGGATGGACAGGACCCACAACCCCGAGTTCACCGTCCTGGAATTCTACGTGGCCTACAAGGACTATCTGTGGATGATGGAGACAACGGAGCAGCTCCTCGAGCAGGCGGCCCTCGCGGTCAATGGCAGCACGCAGGTCGAGGTGGATGGCAAGACCATCGACCTCAAGGCGCCCTACCGCCGCGTCACCATGCAGGAGGCCATCCTTGAACACACCGGCGTCGACATCACCGGGATGGACGAGGCCGCCCTGCGGGATGCCTGCCACCGGCTCGGCATTCCCGTCGAAGCCTCCATGGGCAAGGGCAAGCTCATCGACGAGATCTTCAGTGAGAGATGCGAGACGCATTTCATCCAGCCCACCTTCATCACCGACTATCCCGTCGAGATGAGTCCGCTCACCAAGCGCCACCGCTCCAAGCCGGGACTGGTGGAGCGCTTCGAGCTGATGATCAACGGCAAGGAGGTCGCAAACGCCTACACAGAGCTCAACGACCCCGTCGAGCAGCGGGAGCGCTTCGAGGAGCAGGCGACGCTGATGGAACGCGGCGACGACGAGGCCATGTTCATCGACCACGACTTCCTCCGCGCCCTCGAGTATGGCATGCCGCCCACCTCGGGCATCGGCTTCGGTATCGACAGGCTCTGCATGCTGCTCACCGGCCAGCCTTCCATACAGGACGTACTGCTGTTCCCTATGATGCGTCCGGAGAAGACCTCGTAGGAGGCAGTGACGCGTACACCCCACCGGGGACGGCACACATAAAACACCAGCGCCATGAAGGTCAAAGCGGTATCCTACCAGATTGCGGAGAGCATCGACCTGCGCGCCTTTCGCAAGGCATTCCCCGCCGAGCCCGCCCACGAGGAGCCCGACGAGCTCTTCTACGCCGTCGACGAGCAGCGACATCTCTCGGTATTCCAGTACGGTGTCGTCTCGATGCTCGACTACGACGAGGTCCGCAGTGCCGAACTGCTGCGTTTCATGGAGCCCTACTGCCGCAACCTGCTCGAACCCAGGCTCAGCGAGGAGATCCTCGTCGACACAGCCTCCACCCGGTTCCGGCTCGGTTACAATACCATCGAACTCACCCATTGCGACCCCGAGGTGCTGCGCATCATCCTGCTGAATGTGTCGCAGTCGGTCGCACTCGACCACTACTCGCAGCTCACGGCGGCCCTGCTGGAGGAGACCTACCAACATACCCAGGCGCTTGAGCGCAAAGGCCGTCTTGACATGTCCGGCACAAGAATGATCCGCTATATCGGACGGACGCTCAACCTCAAGAACCGCATCTCCGAGAACCTGTACATATTCGACTCGCCCGACGTCACCTGGGAGAACGAGACCCTCAACCGCGTCGACGTCGGCCTCAAGCGCACATTCGACCTGCAGGTCCGCTTCCGGAACATCCGTGACGAACTGGAGATCGTTAAAGAGAACCTCGACCTGTTCAAGGACCTGGTGCAGCACCGAAAGAGCCTCATGCTGGAGTGGATCGTGATCGCACTCATCCTGGTCGAAGTGCTGAACCTGCTGTTGGAAAAACTGCTCTGAGGCCAGAGGGTACTGTCTGAACCGAATGGCTACCCCCGCGCCTTCGACAGCAGGCTCATGTCGCTTTCCTCCCTGGTGATGGTGTTGCTGAGCATGCCGAGGCCTTCAATCTCCAGTTCGACCACGTCGCCTTCCTGCAGCCATTGTTCAGTTGCGGAAGGGTTCTCCAGCCGTTTCGTGCCGTTGAGTTCGAGGAAGCAGCCGGTGCCGACGGTACCGCTGCCGATCACGTCGCCGGGGAAGAGGTTCACACCATAGGAGGCGCGCTCGACGAGTTCGGCGAAGGTCCAGTCCATGTCGGACAGGCGGCCCTCGCTGACCTGTTCCCCGTTGACACGTGCCGTCATGCGGAGGTCCCAGGACTTGCCGATATGGCCTTCCTTCGGCTGTGTGGCGAAGGGTTCCAGTTCATCAAGTGTCACCAGGCAGGGGCCGATGGCGGTGGCGAAGTCCTTGCCCTTGGCGGGTCCGAGACTGAGTTGCATCTCCTCCATCTGGAGGGTTCTTGCGCTGAGGTCGTTCATGACCATGAGTCCGCCGATGTAGCCATCCGCCTCGGAGGCGGGGATGTTGCGTCCCTGCCGGCAGATGACGATGGCGGCCTCGAGTTCGAAGTCGAGACGCTCGAAGTGGTCCGGCATGCAGGGGACGGGGCCGGGGCCGACGATGCCGTGATGGTTGGTGAAGTAGAAGACGGGGAAGCGGTC
>RGVM01000401.1 GCA_010027295.1 Chitinophagia bacterium | reverse complement strand
CGTGGCGCTCCAGTTCCGCAAAGCCTGCCTTGCCCGACTCGATCCTGCGACCAAGCTCGGAATCCCAGCTGGAATAACGCGCCTTGACGAACTCCCCGATGCGTCCGTCCGCACGGATGGCGGCGGCGATCTTGAGGCCCCGGGCGAAGGTGTCCATGCCGCCGATGTGGGCATGGAACAGGTCCTCGGGCGTGTGGGACTCGCGGCGGCGCTTGGCGTCGAAATTGAGGCCCCCCTCGCGGAATCCCCCCATGCCGAGCACCACGAGCATCACGTCGAGGGCGAGGTAGAGGTTCGTCGGGAACTGGTCTGTGTCCCATCCGTTCTGTGCGTCGCCACGATTGGCATCCATGCTGCCGAGCATGCCTGCATCGGCGGCCACCTGGAGTTCATGCTGGAAGGTATGGCCCGCCAGGGTGGCGTGGTTCACTTCTACGTTGAGCTTGAAATCGGCATCGAGCCCGTAGTGGCGCAGGAACCCGATGACCGTGGCGGCATCGTAGTCATACTGGTGCTTGGTAGGCTCGCAGGGCTTGGGCTCAATGAAGAACACACCTTTGAAGCCGTTGCGGCGGGCGTAGTCCTTTGCCATGTGCAGAAAACGGGCGAGGTGGTCCTGCTCGCGCTTCATGTCAGTGTTGAGCAGTGTCATATACCCTTCGCGACCGCCCCAGAAGACATAGTTCTCACCCTTGAGGGCGATGGTGGCATCGAGCGCATTCTTGACCTGTGTGCCGGCCCATGCCACTGCCTGGAAGTCGGGGTTGGTAGAAGCGCCGTTCATATAGCGCGGATTGCTGAAGACATTGGCCGTGCCCCAGAGGAGCTTCACTCCGCTGGCGGCCTGCTTCTCGGAGGCATAGGCCACCAGAGCCTGCATCCTGCGCTCGTATTCTGCGATGGAGGGGCCTTCGTCGACCATGTCCACGTCATGGAAGCAGTAATAGGGTATGCCGAGCTTAGTGATGAACTCGAAGGCGGCGTCCATCTTATCCTTCGCCCTTTGGACGGGATCGGTATGGGCGTCCCAGGGGAAGGACTTGGTGCCGGGACCGAAGGGGTCACCCCCCGCGTTGCAGAAGCTGTGCCAGTAGGCGACTGCGAATCGCAGGATGTCCTTCATGGTCTTTCCGGCCACGACGCGGTTCTCATCGTACCACCTGTATGCCAATGGATTATCCGTCCCCGGGCCCTCGTACCTGATTCTGCCTATGCCGGGGAAATACTCCCTGCTGCCGATGTTCACTGACATGTCTGTACGTGTTAATTGTTTAGGGGATGTATGTGCATCGAATGATGAAGATACTCATCTGGATGGAATTGATAGCGAGTTTGCGCCCGATCCGGCATTGAGGGAAAGGTAGTCGATGCCCACTCTTGAGAGCCCCGATCAACCTGCATTCTCTGCGATGCGTCGCAACAGCCCGTCCTTCCAGGCCGCATACGCGTCGGCGTAGGCGGCGGCGTCTTTGGCATCCGGCTCCTGTACGCGAATCCTGTCGAGGCCCGCGTGGCTGGCGTCGGCGTCCTTGTAGAGGCCGGCGCCCACCCCCGCCCCGCGGGCGGCGCCCTGTGCCCCGTCAGTGTCGTATAGTTCCAGCAGGCAGCCCGTGACGTCGGCGAAGGCTTTCGAGAAGACGGGACTCAGGAACATGTTCGCATGCCCTGCCCTTACGGTGCGCAAGTCCATGCCCATGGCGCGCATGACGTCCATGCCGTACTGCAGGGCGAAGACGATGCCTTCCTGCGCCGCCCTTGCCATGTGTGCCGCCCCGTGTCGGTTGAAATGCAGTCCCTCCATGAAGGATCCCGTGTCGAGGTTTCCCAGGACCCGCTCCGCACCGTTGCCGAAGGGATAGAGCCTGAGGCCGTCGGAACCGATGGGTACGGAACCTGCGAGGGCGTTCATCTCCTCGTATCCCGCCCCGTTGAAAACATTGCGCCGTAGCCAGCTGTTCAGAATCCCCGTGCCGTTGATGCAGAGCAGCACTCCGTAGCGGTGTGCGGCCTGCGTATGGTTGACATGTACGAAGGGGTTGACGCGCGAGGCCTCGTCGTACTCGGGACGATCCGTCACGCCATACACTACACCCGAGGTGCCTGCCGTGGCGGCGACCTCCCCGGGTTCGAGCACCTTCAGGGAATACGCGTTGTTAGGCTGGTCGCCGGCCCGGTAGGTGACCGGTGTGCCCGCCTTAAGGCCGAGTGCGCGCGCGGCCGCATCGGTCAGTCGACCCTGTTCACCGAACTGCGGTACGAGATCGGGCAGCAACGAGGGATTGATGCGGTAATAGGAGAACAGATCATGTGCAGGACCTTCCGAAAGGTAGTCCCAGAGGATGCCTTCCGACAGGCCTGAAACGGTGGTGGCCATCCTCCCCGTGAGACGGTAGGAGATGTAGTCTCCGGGGAGCATCGCCTTGTGTATCCTGTCATATACTCCGGGTTCGTTCTCCCGCACCCAACTCAGCTTGGAGGCCGTGAAATTGCCCGGAGAGTTGAGGTAGTGAGATAGACAGAACCGTCCGCCCAATGCCTCAAAAGCGGCGTTTCCGATTTCCACGGCTCGGCTGTCGCACCAGATAATGGAATCACGCAAAGGCCTCCCTTCGCTGTCGACAATGACAAGCCCGTGCATCTGGTAGGAGATGCCGATGGCAGCTACCTCCTCGCCGGAGAACGGCCTCCGCGTCCTGAGCCTGTCGAGTGCATGGGACAGTTCGCGCCACCAGCTGTCCGGGTGCTGCTCCGCGAAACCCGGATGCGGTGCGGATATGGTCATTTCGGTGTCAGGGGAGAAGGCAGAGGCAACGGGTCTGCCGCTTTCGATGTCGAGCAGTGAGGCCTTGACGGAGGAAGAGCCGATGTCGATGCCCAGAAGATATCTCATTTTGGAAAATTATTCTTGTGGCTAAAGGTATCCCAAGGTATCAAATGGAAGAAATTCTGAAAAACGCTCCGTACCCGGGGGGCATCCGGAATACCCTCATAACTGGCGGGAGTTTTGAGAACTGTCCCGGGTTTTGAGAGCCCACCCGGGTTCTCAAAACTCCCCCATGTCCTCAGAACTACCCCCGGTTCTGAGAACTACC
>RGVM01000041.1 GCA_010027295.1 Chitinophagia bacterium | reverse complement strand
TGGGGTCGATTTCGGCTTTTCTATATTCATCCTGCAATTGAGCATCGCTCGCCGCGCGCATTAACGCCTGTGGCTGCACCATTCCAATTGCCTGCAATGTCTTTGGTCCAAGACCTCCGTCAATTGGAAAGTGACCACCGGATGGCCGGTCCGCCGCGCCAGGGCCTCCAACGGGGTCATGCCTGCACTTTCCGAAGGATGCTCATCTGACGATCGCCCGGCATGCACGGTCACAATGGGCAGTATCCTATCCCTTTCGATCTGCTCCTGCAGGATGGCTTCCACCAGTGCCTGCTCCGCTTGAAGGGCTTTGTCGGCCCTTGTGGCGGCTGTGCGGATGTGCACAAGGGCATCCGATTCAGCCAGCTGACGATGCAATCCGGCCGGGTCTTCGATACTGCCCCGACGGCTTCCGGCAAAAGCCATCCGCTCCTCCAGGCTCACCAGCAGGTTCCTTGCTATTATTCCATCCTGCCCGGTGACGAGGACGCGTCTGCTGTTTTTCGTCGGATGCTGCTGCATGTCGTAGGTCTTCTTGGTTGAGGTTGTGATTGTGATCCTTGTCCGGTCGCCGGTTGCTTTGATTTCGAACTCGGGAACCGTCCCAGCCGGCCAGGTGCAAAACGCGATTTTGAGGGCGAAATTATCCCCGTCGCCCTTGTCTCTACCCTTTTTCACAGCCGGAAGACACCTTTTCCCTCCCGGAGTCTGTTCCGTGCCTCAGGTTCTTGGACCTGGTACCCGCCCTTACAGAGAGGTCAGGCCAGTTTGAGAAAAAATACCTTTTGAGAGAGGAATTATTTCCTATCTTTGTCTGAAAGCGCTGATATGAGTCCGCAGACCCGACTGATAAAGGACGTTCCGCTGCACATCTCCGATTCGGAGGTGCTGGACTTCATGCATCGTCGACTGGTCGACTGGCGCTATTTCGAGGCTATACGCAGCCTTACCGAAGTGCCCGACCAGACCATCTCCGACTGGCTGAACCTCAGCGTCAAGACACTACGCGAGTATAGAAAGCCCGGTAGCGCCCTGAAGGAGAACGTGAAGGAGCATGTGCTTCTCCTCCTTGCGCTGATCAAACACGGCATCGACGTGATGGGCTCCAGCAAGGCCTTTGACCGGTGGCTGACAGCGCCCAACTTCTTCTTCGACGGGCGGACGCCCGGTTCCCTTCTCAACACCGTCTCCGGAATACGTTTCGTCAACGATCGCCTCATCGCCATGGAGCACGGCGACAACGTCTGACGGATGGAGGTCTTCCGCATCGTCAAGGCTCGCTACGCCGGGGCGCTCCATGCCTCCGGACAGCCTAACCGATGGAACAAGAAGGGCGACCGGGTGGTCTATGCAGGCTCTAGCCGTGCCCTCGCCACACTCGAGCAGATTGTGCACGCAGGTTCGGCCATGCTGCAGGAACAGTTCCGCGTGATGGTCGTCTCCCTCCCCGATGCCGACGACTACTATCGCCGCATTACCACGCGCGACCTGCCTACCAACTGGCGGACGATGGACGCCTACGCCACCCTCCAGCGGCTCGGCTCCGACTGGGCAAGGGAACGCGAGACCCTCATCCTGCAGGTGCCCTCCGCCGTCATCCCACTCGAATGCAACTGGGTGATCAACACCGAGCATCCCGACTTCGAGGCGCAGGTGCAAATCGCCCGGGTGGAGGATTACTTCTGGGACAAGCGGCTGCTGACATTCGGGGAGCGGAAGTCGAGGGCGGAAGGGGGTACGAAGCCTGCGGGCTGACGGATCGCCTCAATACGGATAGCTGCCCACTACATTCCCAGGCGGGTCATAGTTGGCCACGATGATCAACGCGCCGTTGCGACAAGTGGACTGCCCCATCCCGATGCGTTCCGTACCCCTCCAGATCATCTGGGTGTAGTGCCCCGTCTTGGCGAAGTTCGATGGGTTCAATTTCTGATAGCGGTAAGCGGAGACCTCTGACTGCCAAGCCTGGGATGCCGTGAACACCGTGTGGCGGCTTCCTTTTCCATAAAAAAGGTTCTCCCCGTACCGCTGCGCCCATGTTCCTGACCTTGGACGGTGTTCGAGTTGGCAACCCTCCGATGCCAGATGGTCAGCCCAGGCCTGTGCGTAGGCCGCCAGTTCGTCGGACCAGGATAGGGGAGGCACTCCCAGCTCCTTCCGGACCTTGTTGTGATAGGCCAGCGCCGCTTCGGCCTCGGCCGGCGGAACGGTCGACTGGCCCAGGGCTGTCAATCCGATCATGACAGACAGGATAGCAAGAGCCATTTTGGGTAAAACCATTGGGCAGTCTTTGAAAAAATATGTATCCAATTCCATGCCGAGCTCAAGCATCCACATCATCCGTGCCATGGAAGATACCTGTACGTACCTTTCCCTCTGCCTAAGTCGAGACACTTCGGATGGCGCTCCCTTGAACCACTTTTCCCTCCTGTTTTGTTGCAAGGCTCTGGATGATGCAAGAGTTATTCCATTGTGCATTGCGTCGGCTCACATCCGTGGATCATTCAATCGTATCGTGTCTTTATTGAAATGAGATTCAGCTTGCTTGCCGGGATTTGTCGTTTTCACATCCCATGACAGGTTTTTGAATGCATCGTTTCATGAGGTGATAACATCCTTGCCATCTATCCTTTCTTCATCTCGTGCATTTTGCCCCACAACTGATTGGCGTCAGGTTCGTCTATTACGAGGCTTCCGATCCTTGCAGAAATTCATCGGATGATCCTGTCTGCAGCAAGGCATGGCATGCCCCTCTTCTTCTTCATATTCATTTTCCATGTGAGGGGTCCCCTACTCGCTCAGGAAGTGGTTGTCCATTCGGAGGGTGAATTGTTCTTCTCCGGCACTACCGATGCGTCATCAAGCCCAGGCGTCAAATGGATATCGTACAGAGGTGCAAAGCCCGGATTCTTCACCGTGCGGGAGGATGGCAGGTTCACGAATTACTCCGACAGATACCATATCGATGGATACATGAAGAAACTAGGCAACACCGCTTTCGTCTTCCCGGTGGGGAATGGCGTTGACCTGAGGGCCTTCGAGATTTCCAAAGCCGACCAACCGACGGATGCGTACGCTGTCGCATGGCTGGAAGGCGATCCGGGAACGAATCCGGACCCCACATTCCCGAATGCCGGACCGCACCCGGTGGACAGGGTGCAGGCCCCCATTGAAGCTGTCAGCAGGGTCGGGCAATGGGATTGGATGGTAGGGGAGGGGGGTAACCTTGGCAATCAAACTACCGGCAGCGGCAAGGGGATCCGTGTCCTGGCGAGCATACCCGATCTGTCGCAGTTTGCCGACAAGAACGACCTGAGGCTGGTGGGGTGGAACGGCAACAGCTGGATCGATTTGAGCGGGAAGCCCTCGGCGAACGGAAGCACACGGAACAGCAGGGTCAATGGCACCATGGTGGCCGGCATCACAGCCATCGCCATCGGCAGGGTAGGGAAGTCCATGCCCGCGGAAATCACCTACGTGGAAGCCACCGTCGTAGACTGCAAGACAAGGCTGCAATGGAAAACCTCTTATGAGAAAGGACCCATCACCATGGTCGTGGAACAGAGCATGAACGAGGGAGCTTTCCATTCCATACACAAGACTTCCTCGATGGGAATGCCCGATGGTAGAATGTATACCGCCTGGATAGACCAGCCCACCGGTACTGCCTTCTACCGAATAAGAATGGAAAGTACGGATGGGTATGCCTCGGTTTCTCCGACGGCCTCAAGCCGCATCTCATGCGATGATCGGAATGCGATGGACATTTTTCCAAACCCCGTCACCGCGCAGGCGAACATACAGGTAAGATTCAATGCCGATTACAATGGGCCCGCAATCATCTACATCTATACGACGAACGGACGTCAGGTGAAGTCGGACAACGTCGCATGCAGGCCCGGAACCAACATCTTCTCCGTACAGGTATCTGATCTGGCCGGCGGATACTATGTCGTCGATATCAGGAAACCCGACGGTGAGACCCTCGCGGCATCCACTCAATTCATTAAACAGTAGAGCGACCGTATGAAAACAAAGGCGATGCGGAACGGAATCTGCCAACTGGCTTTGTGTGCATCCATGGCGATGGGTCAAGCATCCATGGCGCAGATGAAGATAGGAGACAACGCACGCACCCTGAACCCGGATGCTATCCTCGAAATGGAGTCCGGCAACAAGGGACTCATACTCCCCCGTGTTTCCTTGCGCTCCACCTCAGTGTCGGATCCCCTGCGGACGTTCACAGTCGGCATGATGGTATATAATACTTCCACCGCCAACAATGTCAGTCCCGGTATCTATGTCAGCGATGGTGTACGATGGATAAAGGCCAGCGAGAATGCCACCATTCCCGATTCCGCATCCGGTCAGAATGTGTTCTGGAGCCTGCGCGGCAATGCATCGGTGACCGCAAGTCATTTCCTGGGATCCATCAATGCCGCCCCCGTCATCATCAAGACCGGTAATGCAGAGCGCTTGCGGGTCTCAGAAAACGGTTGGGTCGGCGTCGGCACAGCTTCTCCACGGGCCGCCCTGCATCTCAAAGGCCAATTGGTGATTGACAGCATTGGTGTCGGGAATGCGGCTACCGACAAATGGCTGGTAGCCAATCCGGCGGATGGAAGGGTGAAACTGTTGTCCAATGCCCCGTTCATGACCGGAACGCAGAGCATACTGCTGACTGTGGGTGCGAATGGACAGATCCTGTTCCAAACGCCGGCAGCCATCACGGATCCGAACCGGATATTCCTGTATCGGAATGGTGTCATGATATCCTTCTCCGTCAATAACGGGAACTCTATCATCTCTGAAATTCCCTGCATGGCAGGCGACCAGGTCAGAATCATTCAATTATTATAAACCAAAAACCAAGTATGACCATGAAAAAGACACTTGTCCTTCTGCTCTCAGGCATTGCCCTCGCGATGTCGGCTTCTGCCCAAAAAGACACGACCCGCGTCATCGACAATAAGGGTACCATCAAATGGGTAATCTCGAGTACCGCCGCAGTGATCACTAAGGCGGACAGCACACTCCTGTATGTGACGCCCAAACAGTTGGCGGACAGCAGTTTCGTTAAGTTCGCCTCGAATGGTCTGACCAAGAACGGACAGACGGTGGAACTCGGCGGGGCACTCAACCGTGTGACGACCATCCAGACCACGGCTTCGAACTTCCTGCAGATAACGGGATTGCAGCGGGGGTCGAATAGCGCCGACAGCGTGATGGTCGTCGATCCATCGACCGGACAGCTCAAGTTCATCTCCGCCTCATCGCTGTTCAATGCGCTCGCCTTCGAGAACGGTTTGACAAAGACAGGCAACACGGTTCAACTGGGAGGGAGCCTGGTCAAGCCGACCACACTGACCACGGATGCGACCAACACCCTTAAGATCGCCGGACTGCAAAGCGGTTCACTGTCGAGTGACAGCCTGGTCGTCTCCGCCACCGATGGCACCGCCTACGAGCCCCAACCTCTGATGACACAGTCGGATATTTCACGACAACCGCCGGTCAATCCGCCTTCTCGGTCACGAACATGCCTTCGACACCCACCAAGGTCTGGGTCTACCGCAATGGAGCCAAACTCACCCCTGCCGTTGATTTCACGACGGCCGCCGGACAGGTCACGCTGACGTCTGCCGTCGGTTCCCTGGTGGCTGCGGGCGACAGCATCGAAGTGCAATGGGTGAAATGACATGATGCACAGTTCGGCTTGTCTTACCTCTGATTCCATTCCCTACCTGATCAACACTTCCTCTCCGCGCGAGAGGGAGTGTTGGTCTCTTTTTCCCATCGTATGAGAACCCTTTCGATATTCTTTTCGTTCATGATTGCCTGTTTGTTCGGGTTCGCTCAGGTCGTACTGGGCCCCAAAGGCACGCGCGTGACGATCGACAGCAGCAAATGGCAGCTGACAGGCAATCACCTCTTCAACAAGAATCCCGGAAATGTCGGTATCGGGGTGCCACAGCCCTCTGCAAAGCTGCATACATCGGGGAGCGTCAGGTTCGAAGCGCTCGACAGCAATACATCATATTCCAGAATGCTCACGACGGATTCTAGCGGGAACGTATCCACGCGTCGATTCTCACAACTCATTGCATCTGAATTCGCAGCCCTGCCGACCGGCATCCTCAAAGCCACTGCCGGGAGCGGCTCGCTATCCATCGCCTCAGCCGGAGATTTTCCCATCCTGAACCAGAATACGACGGGGAATGCCGCTACCGTCACGACCAATGCCAACCTGACTGGGCCTGTTCAATCGGTCGGTAATGCGACCAGCATTGCAGACAACGTGGTCACCAATGCCATGCTGACACAGGTTCCTACCCAGACGATCAAAGGCCGGATATCCGCCGGCAATGGGATTGTGGAGAATCTGACCGCTACGCAGGCAACGGCCATCTTGAATACATTCACGTCCAGTGCCAAGGGTCTGGTGCCCGCCAGCGGTGGCGGCACGTCGACGTTCCTGAGGGCCGATGGGGTATTCAGCGTGCCCGCTGCGGCGGGACGGCAGATGGTGATGCTCAACGCAGATGTCAACAAGGCCAACACGGTCGGCAATGTCCTGGAAGACATACCCGGCCTGGCTTTTGATGTGGTGGCGGGCGTCACGTATCGGTTTTTCGCCATCATCCCCTACACCAGTACCGCCGGCAACAATGGCACACGCTGGACCATCAGCACACCGGCCACCGCCCTCCTGAGCTATGTCAGCCGCTATACCCAGACGACGAATACCGAAACCGTGAATTACCTGAGTGGCCCCAACCTGCCCGCCAGTTGCAACAACAATTCATTGCTGACCGGTAATATGGCAACCCTGCAGGGTGTCATTCGTCCTACTGCCAACGGAACCGTCCAGGTACGTTTCACCGGTGAATTGGGCGGTCCCACCATCACAGTGAAGGCGGGTGCGAGTTTGGAGTGGTGGTGAGAGGTCCTCTCCAATCTCATGCCATGCCCGTGGTTTTTTGGATAGGGGAAATTATAGGAAGCCTCTGAAGAATTGCCAGACTTCCACGGCAAATTCGATGTCGCGGTTCTGCGCGCCTGATGCCGAGGTGGTGGCTGAAAATACAGAGCGGCTGGGCACGGCGTGTCCCGCATTGAACAGTACATAGTGCACCAATGGATGTGTGCCCGGATAGGTCCTCTTTTCCACATTCCCGGCATCATTGGTGTTGATGTCGAACGTGTTCGTCTGCGGGGTGACACCGGTCAGCTTGTTCCGCTGCAACCAATAGCCGATCGTGGCCTGTTGGGAAACGACGCGTCCCCGGTTGCAGGCCCCGCCCAGATTGGCCACACAACCTCCGCCGGCCGGCATGGCGGGATCGGCCGTTCCATAGGTGATCATTATCGGTAACGGCAAGGACGATCCGGTGGAACAGGGTCCTGGCTCAGGATTCAGCGGAAGGTTGCCTGCTGAGATGCCAATGGCCCGGATCGTCTGTGGCTGTTGAAGCGCATAGGACAGGGTCATCACGGCCCCGTTGCTCGTGCCAGTCAGGAACATCGAGGCGGATGTCAAACCCAGTTCACCGGACAGCTTTGCGAACAATTGCACGAGGAAGGTCATGTCATCCCCACGGCTTCCGGCATCGTCATCCCCCCGGCAGTCATTCCAGCCCGGATTGCCCTGGATGTCAGGACTGCCCTCCGGATACACAAGGATGCACTTGGCCGTATCGGCCACCTGCCGGAATACCGACAGCGGATGCGTGCCGGGATCGGCCACCGTTAGCCCCGCCCCACCGCCACCATGCAGAACCATGACCAGTGATTTGGCCTGGATGACCCCGGCAGGCCTGTAGACCAGGTATTTCCTGCTGACGGTGTTCACCGACACATACTGAGTGCTCAACCCTTCCGGGTATGGGATTTCTTTGGCCTCCGGGCCCGACTCTTTTTTCTTGCAGGAGAGACCCAGGGCCAGGACCAGCAAGAGGATGGTTCGATAAAGCATATTTAATTGACTATTCGAAGATAACCCGGTTTAATGGAAGCCGATTTTATTCGAAATATGAGTGTAACCCTCTTTAGATTTACAGAGCTCGGGATTTCTTTTTGGTGCTGTCGGGCTGCCTTCGTGGGATGATTTTCATTGCTATCGACTATCTTTCTTACATTTAATTATAAAGCTTTTTTACAAGAATCAAGATATATTCCATCGAGATATGGCAGGACGGCCTTCCGCCTTTTGTCCTTTGTTCCTTGTTTTGCCGGCCATTTTCATTGTAGCCGGCTCGGGGAAGACATGCGCTCAGTCACCCGGACTTGAAGGTTTTTTTTACGGGATCGACAGTTCCCTTGCCCGATATGCGCAGTGTTTTGAACAGAGCCGGCTGTATCTGCACGTCGACAAGACCGTGTATTCGGCCAATGAGATCATTTGGTTCAGCGCCTATCTGCTTTCGGATGAGAGCGACACCTGGCCTCACCGGATGCTGTATGCGCACCTGGTTCGTAATGGCGATGATTCGCTGATCCGCTCGGCACAGTACCTTATGAGTAATCACCGAAGCCATGGCGATATCCTGATCCCCAACGCCACCCCCCCCGGCGAGTATAGGCTCATCATCTATACCGATAAATTGGTGGGAGACACACCCGCTCTGTTGTACCAGCAACGACTGCAGATCCGACGCAATACCCGCCCCCCATTTGCACTCACCGCCAGGATCGTCGATTCAAGCCTGTATTCTCCCGATACCTTGCTGTTGCAGCTGCAGTACAATCCGGCTCAAAGGGTCGTGGGGAGGATTCCGGTCTGTCAGTATGAACTCTACAGCGAAGGCCGCCGGGTCCGTCATGGCAAACTTCCGCTCGGCTATGATGGCAAGGCGGAACTGCCTCTGCCTCGCAACTGGGTCGAACAGAAACCCTTGCGTTTCCGGTGTCGCATAACCCCTGCCGTGGACGCAAGCCATACCACCGAATTGGAGCTCACCTATGTGAGTCGGCAACCGCGCCTCCGGTTCTTCCCCGAAGGAGGCTCGCTGGTCATGCATACCCGTGGGATGCTGGCCATGGAACTGATGACCGGCGACGGACATCCCCTGGCCACGGCTGTCGATATCCTCGCCGACGGGAAACCTTTGCTCCAGGTGATGTCGAACCAGGAAGGGACGGCACTGGCCCCACTGGTCCCCAAACCCTGGATATCCTACACGGCTTTGCTGCGGTATCAGGGGCATGAATACCTATTCCCATTACCGCTGGCAAAACCGGAAGGCTACCAGCTGCAGGTGTTGAACGGCCTGGCAACCGATACCTTTCGGGTGCGTGTGGCACGGCACAAAGCCGGGATGCAGGTGAAACTGCTGCTGCACGATTTCAAACAGCTTTTCTGGGCGGCAGAGATCAGGACAGGACTGGCAGAAACAACTGTCCCGGTCCCCATCACGAAGGTGCCCACGGTCTCGGGGAATTTCCCGAACGTGAATGTCGTTTACGCGGGGACACCTGCATCCGGGTTTGAGCCGTCGGCGATCAGCGCGCTGAAACCGACGACCGCGCGGATCGCGGTCGTTTCCGGCTCGCCGGCGGGATCTACCGGCGCGACGCCCATGCTCATGGGCACCGCCATCCGACCCGGAGCCACATACTTCGGGGTGGTCCTGCCTGTCGCGGTGGCGACACAGCCCGCGGCCTACGTGGAGACTCTCGGCCCTTTCATAAGGGCGATCCTCAAGAGCTCCGTGCTCGACACGGCCACCGTGCGCACGGCGCTCACGATCGGGCAGCAAGGCGCCACCTGGGTCGGGAAAGACGGAAGCTACGCGATCCGCGCGGGCGAGCTCACGTTGCCGTCGCAAGCGAAGGCCCCGCTCGGCGAGGTCATCTATGTCATCGGGAACGTGGCTCCGAGCTCCGTCGTGGCAGTGCTGCTTGTGTTCAACAAGAGCGGCACGGGCCCGATTGTCGTGCATATCGATCGCGACGCGTTCAAGCGGTACTTCTCGGCCCTCCCGAACCAGGTCACGCTCGTCTCGACCGTCGCTCTGGTCGACACCGTCCACGACTCCGTGCCGGCGCTCACGGACGGGGCCTCGTACTCGAAGATCGGGCTGACCTTCAAGAGCGTGATGCACGCCGTCCCGGGCGCAAGCGCGCTAGCGAACGAGGTCCCGCGGATCTATGGCGGCGTGCTGTATCACGACAATCCTGACCCTCCGGCTAAGATGTTCGGCACGGTCGTCAGGCCGAGCGCGGCGAGCACGCCCACGCCCGTGTCGGTGAGTGTGACACAGGCGCCGTCGAGCGGCGCGCAGTTGGGCAACTTTATCGCGTGGTTGGCCGCGGTCGCCCCCTGCCCGAGCCCGTTCGTGCCTTTTGGAACGTTGTCCGGCGCCGCGTGCGCGGGCGGGTCGCTCGCGAGTGGGGGCGAGTGACGAGCAGCTGAGAGGCGTCAGTACATTCATGCAGGAGATGATTGAGACATCGGTCATTCTCAAAATGGCTGACACTAACTCATTATTGCTTGTGGATGAGCTAGGAAGAGGCACTAATACACTAGAAGGTTTAGGCATCGCATGGGCAGTGGTTGAAGAACTAAAAAAGAAACAAGTCTCATGTCTCTTTGCTA
>RGVM01000005.1 GCA_010027295.1 Chitinophagia bacterium | reverse complement strand
TCGCCAACTTCGCAGAACAAACCGCTGCCCATGCCCGCTTCCCCATCGTCCTGTGCAATTATGATTTCAGCGGGACGCCGATGGAGGCATGCCATGTGCCCCGGCTCGTGGTACGGAAGGGGGACCTCCGCATCGGCATCGTGGGTGTCGGCATCGAGCTGGATGGACTCGTGCCCCGGGAACTTTACGGGGCCACCCGATACCTCGACCCCGTCGCCGAGGCCGACCGGCAGGCCCATATCCTGCGCCGCAGGGAGCGGTGCGACCTGGTCGTATGCCTGTCCCATCTCGGGGACGCCTACAAGGACGGGAAGGTGAGCGACGAGCGACTGGCCCAGGACACGGAGAACATAGACCTGATCATCGGCGGCCATACCCACAGGTTCTTCGATGCACCGCGCATCTACCGCAATCGCCTGGGCCGAACCGTGGCCGTCAACCAGGTCGGCTGGGCGGGCCTTCGGCTGGGTCGCCTGGATTATGTTTTCGAGTCCGGTAGGGGCCATCGGATAGATGGCTTTGACACCCTCACAATTGAGAAAAAAACATTGGACTAAAAAATTTTTTTTTCATCCGCCCCTCCTATTTTCGCCCCCCTACCCGATTGAAGACTCGACGCAAATTTTTTATCCCACACGATGTGGAAAACCCATTCGGGATGCCTACATTCATGTGCCTGGATAACTCGAAATCAGAAGAGCATCCGATATGACGAATTGTGCTCCTGTCAGGCACACCGTTCATCTCTAAATCCAATGTCCTCGCGTCCCCGAACGGGTATGTGGCATTTATGCGGGCGAGCTCGCATCTGCGGAGAGACCATGAGTTTTTTCTGAGATCCAACCGCCCTCCATCCCATGCAGAAGACTCACGAACAAGTCTGGAACAACTGTCTCGCGATCATACGGGATATCGTGGAATGGCAGCATTTCAAGACCTGGTTCGAGCCCATACGCCCGGTAGCGCTCAAGGACAACGTGCTGACGATACATGTCCCCAGCCAGTTCTTCTACGAATACCTGGAAGAGCATTATGTGAACCTGCTGGCAAAGACCCTCAAACGCGAGCTCGGTAAGGATGCCCGGCTGGAGTACCGCATCATGGTCGACAGCGGCAGCGGTGGCAACAAGCCGTTGACGATGGACGTTGCCGGACAGGGTTTCCGGACATATACCAACAATGAGATGGACTTTCCGCTGGTGATCCACAATCCACTGAAGAACCCCTTTGTAATTCCGGGACTCAAGAAGATGCAGGTGGATTCACAGTTGAATCCCATCTACACCTTCGACTCCTTCGTGGAGGGTGACTGTAACCGGGTCGTCCGCAGGGCAGGCAAGACGGTTGCTGAGAAGCCCGGCACGACATCCTTCAACCCACTGGTCATCTATGGCGGCGTGGGCCTAGGCAAGACCCACCTGGCACAGGCCATCGGCAACGAGGTGGCCCGACTGCACCCCAACAAGGTAGTCCTCTACGTGAGTTCTGAGAAGTTCATCAACCAGTTTCAGGACCACTCCCGCAACAACGCCATCAACGACTTCATCCACTTCTACCAGCTCATCGATGTCCTTATCATAGATGACATCCAGTTTTTCAGTCGCGCTGAAAGGACTCAGGACGCACTCTTCGCCATCTTCAACCACCTGCACCAGTCTGGTAAGCAGCTCATCCTGACCTCCGACAAACCTCCGAAGGACCTCGAAGGTGTCCAGGAGCGGCTCTTGAGCCGCTTCCGATGGGGATTGAGCGCAGACCTCCAGATACCGGACTATGAAACCCGAATGGAGATACTCGAGAAGAAGATGCGCAACGACGGACTTGAGATGCCCAAAGAGGTTGTAAAATATATAGCCTACAACATCCAGACAAACGTCCGGGAACTTGAAGGCGCCCTCATATCGCTGCTGGCCCAGTCGTCCCTGAACAAGCGGGACATTGACTTGGAACTCGCCAAGAAAGTGCTCCGGAACTTCATCCGTACGACATCCAAGGAGGTCACCATCGAGAACATTCAGAAGATGGTCTGCGACTTCTACGACGTGTCATATGACAAGCTGCTCCAGAAAACCCGAAAGCGAGAGGTCGTACAGGCCAGACAGATCACGATGTACCTGGCCAAGATCTTCACCAAGAACTCGCTGAAGACCATCGGGGAGCATTTCGGTGGAAGGGACCATACGACCGTCATTCATTCCTGCCAGACAGTCAAGGATCTGATGGATACGGACCCCATCTTCCGGGAGAATGTGATCGAACTCCAGCAGAAAGTGCAGCTGGCAGCCCTCTGAGGCCGACGGGGATGACAGATATGGATGCCACCGGTTTGGGGTTCTCGGACCCATTCCGTAAATTTGCAGTCCCCGAATGGTGAATGCCGCCAAAGGGGCTACATCAGGGTGAGGTGGATGAGTGGCTGAAATCAGTAGTTTGCTAAACTGCCGTACGGGGAAACTTGTACCGCGGGTTCGAATCCCGCCCTCACCGCCACAGATTGCTAAGGCCTTCCCCCAGGGAAGGCCTTTCTATTCTTATATATCACCTCTCTTTCGTCGAAATAACCCTCAAGGGTATTGACTCGTTGCAGGAAAAAATACGTTCGTCCGCGCAATTTTTGAGAACGAACGTCGTTTTTACCTACAGCGTTCAAACACAATATCTTACCAAAAACCCAGATTCGCTATGTCAACGCATTCCTTTTCTTTCCCCAGCGTGTTCGAAGCCGCTTACGGGAACACAGAGAACACAGCCGCCTCCCTGCTTACCGGCATGAAGGTCAAAGTGGACGGTCAGTGGTACCTCGTGGGAGACCTCGCCAAGAAGAACGGTATCGATGCCCAGCGCGTGATCAACGCGGCTCCCGACCAGCTCGATTTCGAGATCCTCTTCAAGTCGGCCCTGCTCAACTGCGCGGAGACCGTGGAGAAGCCCTTCAACATCACGCTGGGACTTCCCTACTCCACCTATAACGCCTACCGCCAGCCCCTGCTACGCATGCTCGAGCAGCGCTACTTCACGGTAGACTATAACAACGAGACGTATAAGCATGAAGGCGGGGTCCGCAGCATCAACATCGAACTCAAGAGCTTCGACGTCATTCCCGAGATCGTGGGCGCCGTGATCGGCATCAAAAAGGGCAACCTCGTGACCGACAGCAACCCGAGGAACTTCATCGTCATCAGCCTGGGCTACGGAACGGCCGAGGGTGGTATGGCGACCGACGACGGACTGGTGCAGCGCACATGCTTCAGCGCAAGGGGCATGCGCTATGTGGTCAACAACGCCCAGCGCGAGCTCAGTAAGCTGCACTACCTCGACATGAAGAACGAGTTCCAGCTAAATGACTCGCTCGTAAAGGGTTTCATGATCGCCCACCGCAAGCGCATCGACCTCCGCGATATCCGCCGCGAAGTACTCACGCAGTACTACAAGCAGGTCATCTCCCCGAACTTCCGCTCGCATTTCACCGACCAGGACTTCGAACGTTGCACGGCCATCTACCTCGTGGGCGGTGGCATCCTGTTCAACGAGCTTAGAGAGCAGTTCGAGGAGGAATTCAACGGCTTCCTACCCGTAGAAGTGGTGTCTGAGCCCCAGAACGTCGCCAGTGTGGGATATTTCCATCATGCCGCATCCCTCGGCGGTTCCGTGTCCAATTCCATCGGACTCGACATCGGCAACTCCTCGACAATCGTCACCGTCAATCGCAACGGCTAAGGCGCCTTTCCCGGTACACTTTCCTGAGTATCCGAATCCCTTGAGACTCCCTTCAATTCGTACCCTATGACCTCCTTCCTCAAACGTATCCTGAGCGCCCGCATCGAAAGAGTCGCACCCGAGAATTTTTTCATCAGCACCGGCATGGAGTTCTACGGCGACCTGGTCGCGCGTTCGAGTTCCGGGCGCATCGACGGGAGGTTCGAGGGACAGATCATCGAGTGCCGGAGGATCATCGTCGGTCCCGATGCCATCATCAAGGGGAATGTATTCGCGGAGGATATCCTCCTCTACGGATACTGCGAGGGCAACCTATATGCCTCGGGGGATGTGAAGGTGTTCGATACGGCGGTCATGCTGGGTGATATCCACGCCTCCAGCGTGCTTGTGGAGAAAGAGTCGACCTTCCGCGGGAACATGAGGAAGCTGAAGCCAGAGGACATGGCGGAGTTCGCCACCAAGGAGAAGGAGAAGATCATCAAACAGGGCAGGAGCAATGTGCACAATATCTACTCGTTGAAGGCCAGGCGAGAGGCGGAGGAAGTCAAGGCCCGAAAGGTCGCCAACGGGGGAATGGAAGATGCGGCGGATGCCGGAAACAGGCCTGCCATGATGCGGGTTGACCTCTCGCAGCAAACGGGCGAAGCATCGTCTGTCCAAGTGCCGGATAATGCCCCTGTGCAGGAGGTTCTACCCAAGTCGAATCCAGAACGGCGAGCCTCATCCGACCTTGTCGTAGAGAGCGACAGGCGTTGGTTCTGATCGTATCGGAACGCGTCGACTAACAAATACTCGTCATCCGGGCGGCCTCGAAGATGCCGCCCGGTTTTATTTAGGCAGGCCCCATGGGATCATCTGTCCCGGTATGGCAGTATGCCTGTCGCACTGTCTGAGAGGTGTGTACAGGTCTCTGACCAGACAGCCCTCATCCGGATCAGGTCGGTGGCTATGGCCGACCTGGCGGAAGCCTCCAGTGCCTCGGCCTTCTCCAGGGCGTCAGCCACCGGCAGGATCTTGTATCCATTCAGGGTGGAGACATATGTGGGGATGAAGCGAACGTCGCCGGTGCGGACCTTCCCTGTCGTGCGGTCCCGTAAGAGGCTCAGTTGCAGGATAATGCCAGCATCGGTATAGGCCCTCCGCTGTCCGGAGAAGAAGTTGCCCAAGGAGTAGATCACGAAGCTGCCGTTGCCAGGAGCTCCTATCCAGCTGGTCGGCTGGAGCACATGCGAGTGCGACCCCATGACGAGCGACACTTCCTGACGGGCCAGGAATTCGGCGACGGCCTTCTGGCTTGCGTTGGGCAGACGCTCGTATTCAAGTCCCCAGTGCAGGAATACTGCGATGGCTTCGGCGCCTCCAGCCCGTGCGGTACGGATATCCCCAGCCATAACGAGGGTGTCCATCAGGTTCACGGCAAAGGGTTTCCCCTGGGGCATGGGGATGCCATTTGTACCATATGTGTAGGCTAGGATACCCAATCGAAGCCCTTTAATGGTGACGATGAGCGGACGGGCCCTCTCCTCGGCCGTCCGGGCCGTGCCGGTGTGCATGAGGCCTCTGGCTTCGAGGGCCTCGATCGTACGTTCCACTCCGATGAAGCGCCTGTCGAGCGAATGGTTATTGGCGGTCGTGAGGACGTCGAAACCTGCGTCCGACAGGGCGTCCAGATATTCGACGGGGGTGTTGAAAGTGGGATAGCCGGTGAATTTCTCCACCGCACCTGCTGTGACCGTCTCGAGGTTGCCGAATGTCAGATCGGCGGAGGAGAGGTAGGGTTTCACCGCCTGGAAGGCCGGCCGAAAGTCATACCCATTCTCAGTCTTGGCAGCCTGGAACTGGGTGGAATGGCACATGAGGTCGCCAACGACCGCGATGCGAACCGTATCTTCCGAAGCGCCCACGTCGACTTCCCGTGTGATAGCCCTGTAAAGGGCGCCGGTATCCCTGGTTCGTTGAGCGGGTAGGGGCCCCGTAGGCTTTTGCTGGGCGAAGGCCGTCGAGAGGATTGCCCAAAGAAAGGCTGGGAGGTTTCTCATCGAATGCGAAGCTTCTTTCCAGGAAGCAACTTCCTTGCATTCATGCCGGGATTGAGGCTGCGTAGACGCGACTGAGGTACTCCTGTCCTGCGCTGTATGACCCCCAGGTTGTCGCCTTTCCGGATCGTGTAATATGCGGGACTGTTTGCCTTGCTCTTGGGGACAGACTTTGTTTTGGCAGGGATCACGACGGGTTCCGGTTCATCCTCTGTTTCCGAAAAGAAGACAGGTACACCCAACTCGGATGTGGCAAAGCTGCTGTCAGTAGATTCCGTGCCGTCCTGCAAGTCCCCCGGGTATCGGCGACCCCCCAGCAAATGGCGGGTGAATCGCAGGGTGTCCATTCTCAATTGACCTGAATGGACGTCGATGAGTCGTTCCGGATCGATCGAAAAGTCCTTGAAGCGCACTTCGAAGTGCAGGTGTGAACCAAATGACCTGCCTGTGTTACCGCCCCGGCCGATGGGATCGCCGCTACGTACCAGGCTGTTGACAGGCACTTCGATCCTACTCAGGTGGGCGTAGACTGTTTCCAGGCCGTTGTAGTGTCGTATGACAATACAGTTCCCGAAGCCTGAGCGGTTGTATTTCGCATAACGCACGATTCCGTCGAAGGCCGCGAATACCCTGTCCCCGGTATGCAGCTGCAGGTCGAGGCCATGATGATGACGTCCCTTGCGGGGACCATAGGGGGAGTTCAACCGTCCGTACCAGGTCAGGGTGAAGCGCTCACCCTGGCGGAGAAGGGGGATTTCAATGTGTTCCGGCAGGTCGGTGAGCCTGGTGTTTTCGTATGGAAAGGTTTCGGTGTTGTCCCAGCATTCGTTGAAGACGGGATGGTTAAGAATCAGATCCCAGGCTTCGAAACGCGAGGAGTCGTTGATGCTGAATGACTTGGGCCTGGGCGCCTTGAGGGTGGTGTCGTTGCTGGCTGGATCGCGTAAGGCGGCGAGCCCTAGCCGCGGAGCAAGGGTCAGCTGTAATGCATAGAAGAGGATGGCAGGCAACGTAACGCGCACCGGAATATTGTTTTTCCGAGAAAATTTTCCAAATGTACGGTTTTCCCCATTTTCAATCGTAAAATCCACAATGCATCTTTGGCATTCATCAGCCATGCATCAAACAGTACCCAGAGCCCCTGCTTACATCGTTCGCGCAGGTATTTCGTTTGTCAGCCCTTGCTGGCGAGAACGAAAATCCCGGGTTGTTTTGCCCGGAACTTGTCGTTTCGTAGGGTAGACAGGATTGCTTGCGGCGATTCTAGGATACGGGGAATCCACAACGGAAAAGCCCCGGTTCACTCCGTTCGCGTGGATTTTTTATCTGTCCGCCCTATCAAGCAAGCTTGCCGGTCTTCCAAATTAAAAAAACCCCGGGCTGTTTCGCCCGGGGCTTGTCATTTCGTCGGGAAGACAGGATTCGAACCTGCGGCCCCCTGGTCCCAAACCAGGTGCGCTACCGGGCTGCGCCACTTCCCGGACGCCTGCGAAAGTAAGGCAAAAAACACCTTGAAGGACGCATATTACCCGTAACGTTCAGTTGATTCCGGGTAGCTACGGGCAAATACCGGTGCATCTTCCAAGGTGCTTGCCTTTTGTCCTAAACTTTTCAGCCATGTATTTCCCCGCTGATGCACATCCTTACCTGACCATGGACGTATTGGCTGTTCCACGGCGAAGTTCGCTTGGAGGGTTTCCGTATACTTACCGGGACAATACCTGACAGTTTACGCCCTCCCGGCTGACCCTGGAGCCCATATCGAGGAGCGTTCTGTAGATGAACATTTTCGCAGGATTTTTCCTCGGATCATCCGGATAGTAGAAGGTCAGGATCACATGTACAAGGGCACTGTCAGACTTCATGTATCCGGCAAGTTCCTGCGCCTTGTACTCGGATTGGTCCGTCAGCCAGGAGCCGTAATGGATGGGCTCAGGCTGACCAGAGAGGTACTGGAGTACCTGTACCAGGCCCACGATCACACCGGGCCATCTGCCGTTGTTCTCGGCACGCAGACTGTCCATGACTCTTCTCATCCCATAGAGATTCTGTTTTCGAACAGGTGTGGTGCCATGCCGCGGATGAGGGGCTCGTCGAACTGTACGGTCAATTCACGCATCCTTCCCTCCATGAAGGTCTTTCCCAAGACCGTCTTGTGAATGAGCGAAAGGACTGTCATGCAGACAGCCAAGGAAGTCATGAGCAACCGGGTGCCGGGCAGGGCCATGAGATGAACCATCAGGAATAGGACCGGTGCTGAGAAGCTGGAAATGTGTGCAGATTTCCAGAGTCCGGTATTGGAGCCGAGGGGCATAAGACCGCGAGCAGCACGCTGAAAACGCAGAAAAGGGCTGTCAGCCTGTCACCGCGCCTCCAGGAGGCGATTAGGCAGCCGATAGTGGTCACGAGCGACGCCGATGTGACTAGCAGCAGGTATTTCCTGCGGAAGGTGGGATCCCACGCGTTGACGTTGAACACCACAGTGAAGAAAACCTGTAAGGCGCCGAGCAGTATGTAATAACCGTAGCGGTGCCGTTGCGTGATCCATCTGCCAGACAGTAGCAAGTGCAGGGCCATGGCCATCGTCTTCAGGAGTTTGGCGTCACTTGTCAGCCATGCGAATACGAGGCCGACGGCGAGGTTGCACTGTATGGGAAGTTCCGGCATCCTGCCTGCGACTGTCTTCCAGATAAGGAGGATGAGCCCGATGACAGAGTCATGACGAAGAATGGATACAGGTCACGTACCATGTACTATTGATTAGGATGTCCGGGGCATGTGAGCCCCTTAGGCTGGTCGTTGCCACATAACCCGTCGAGTACTCTCAACGGTCTCTGAGATGATATTCCAGCCCGTTCTGATAGATGGGCGTTATCGTATGCCGCAAAAAGGAGGAGGTAGGTAATTGCATATGTTGCAGCGTAGGTGTTGCTTCTTGTGAAAATGAAGGCATAAGTAAACATGTAGATCAGACAGAAGACGAATATGCTGACGCTGTCGTAACTCAACACGTTCAAGGTGATGTTGACAGCCATCACGAGGCCCAGTGCCGAGAGGGGGAACCTTATAGAGACATCCTCGTCGCCTCTGAAGAGCAGCATAAGGGGGAGTAAATGCATCAGGACCAGAAAAGTTATGTCAAGAAGCCGGAAGGTCATCACGCTGAATCCGAACATCGATCCCCAAAACGTACGCCCCATAGATGATAAGAGGGCGAAGACATTCGTTTTATCCCGCTGACCCAATAAAAAATAGGAGATGATAGGGCATGTCACCCTAGTCAAGTCCGTACCATGCTTGGAAATGGGAAAAGACAAAGTCCAGGATCAAAGAAAGGGCTGTCAGTAAATATCTGACCCAGGCTTTGAAGGATGATGGGGACTGTCGGAGTCGGCACATCATGTGAACTCACCGGTTCATTTGGAAATCTACTCTTTGGCCTACCTCATGTCAATAACGCGGCCGGGACCGCTTCCCTGCGGCCGTTTTCAGATAAGATCTGGCATAAGCTTAGTACTATCCACCGGGGTTGGAGGGATTACGACAACGTTTTCACAGAAATAGCCGCCAAGCCTGCCCCGCATTCCCTAATTTTCCAGAAAGAAAGGCATGACAAGACACATCATGGCAATCCTGCTGCTGTCGGCTTTCAGTGCCCAGGCGCAGTGGACCTCCCTATTCAACGGGAAGGACCTCAAGGGTTGGAAACAACTGAACGGCAAGGCGAAGTACGAGGTCGTCAACGGCATCATCGTGGGCACGGCGGTGCCCAAGGAGCCGAACTCCTTCCTGGCCACCGAAAAAGACTACGAGGACTTCATCCTTGAGCTCGAGTTCCAGGCCGACAGCACCATGAATTTCGGCATCCAATTCCGCAGTGAAAGTCGTGCCGACTACAAGGACGGCCGCGTCCATGGCTACCAGATGGAGATCGACCCCTCCGACCGCCGCTGGAGCGGCGGCATCTACGACGAAGGCCGCCGGCTTTGGTTGTACTCGCTGGAGTACAACCCCGCCGCAGGCTTCGCCTACCGCCGGGCCGGATGGAACCACTACCGCATCGAGGCCATCGGCAAGGAGGTACGCACCTTCGTCAACGGCGTGCCGGCCGCACACCTGGTGGATACGATGATGACCCGCGGCTTCATCGCCCTGCAGGTGCACCAGGTTTACCGTCCCGAAGACGTGGGCAAGCAAATCAAGTGGCGCAACATCCGGATCCAGACGCAGAACGTCAAATTCTCGAAAGACCCCGGCGTCTTCATTGTCAACCTCAACAAGAACCAGGTATCGGAGGCGGAGAAGCGCATGGGTGTCTCCCTCCTCTGGGACGGCAAGACCACCCAGGGATGGCGGGGCGCCCACAAGGCATCATTCCCCGAAAAGGGATGGGTGATCGACGACGGTGTGCTGCGGGTGCTCAAGATGGACGGTTCGGAGTCCACCCATGGCGGCGACATCGTCACCGAGAAGACGTACGGCGCCTTCGAGCTGCAGTTCGAGTTCCGCCTCACCGATGGCGCCAACAGCGGCGTCAAGTACTTCGTCACCGAACAGGAGAACAACACAGGCTCGGCCATCGGACTCGAGTACCAGGTGCTCGACGACGACAAGCACCCCGATGCCAAGATGGGCACGGCCGGCAACCGCACCCTGGGCTCGCTCTACGACCTGATCCCCGCCAACAAGAATCCGCAGGCCAAGCGGAAGATCGGGGAATGGAACCGCGGCATGATCCGCGTGAGGCCGGACAACCATGTGGAGCATATCCTCAACGGATACCGCGTCGTGGAGTACGACCGCGGCAACCAGATGTTCCAGGCGCTGGTGGCGCGCAGCAAGTACGAGAAATGGAAGAACTTCGGCATGGCACCGCAGGGCCGCATCCTGCTGCAAGACCACGGCGACCAGGTGGAGTTCCGCTCCATCAAGATCCGGGAACTGAAATGACCCGTCGACAGGTGTAAAGCATTCAACCCAAAACGATACGCATGCCAAACAGAAGGAAATTCATCGGACAGGGCGTCAAGGCCGCCGCCGCCACCTATGCCGGCGCCATGGGCTTCAGCGCCGCCTCCTATGCCCGCATCCTCGGCGCCAACGACCGTGTCAACGTTGGCATCGTCGGCTTCTCCGACAGGTTCCGGGGCGCCTTGCTGCCCTCCTTCCTCGCGCACCACAAGGAGATGAACTTCGACATCATCGCCGTGTCCGACATCTGGTCGCTGCGCCGCGAGGAGGCAAAGGCACAGCTCTCGGCCAAGGTGGGCCATGATATTCGCACCGCCGTCAACAACGACGCCCTGTACGCCATGAAGGATGTCGACGCCGTCATCATCAGCACCGCCGACTTCCAGCACGCCCTCCACTGCATAGAGGCCGTGAAGGCCGGGCGCGACGCCTACGTCGAGAAGCCCTTCGCCGAGACCATGGCCGACAACCGCGCCGCCCTCAAGGCCGTCCGCGAGACCAAGCGCATCGTGCAGGTAGGCTCGCAGCGCCGTAGCGGCCCCAACTACATGGAGGCCGACCGGTTCATCAAGAGCGGGGCCTTCGGCGACATCACCATGGTCGAGCTCACCTGGAACGTCAACCAGCCCGGCCGCTGGAGGCGCGTCGATGCCGTCAAGAAGCTCCGCCAGGAGGACACCGACTGGAAGCGTTTCCTCATGAACCGCCCCGCCGACAGCTGGGACCCCCGGAAATACCTGGAGTTCCGCCTCTTCTGGCCCTATTCCAGCGGACTCCCCGGCCAGTGGATGTGCCACCAGATCGACACGGTGCATTGGTTCACGGGGCTCGGACACCCGCGCAGCGTCGTCGCCAACGGAGGCGTCTACTTCTGGAAGGACGGCCGACGCAACTGGGACACCATCACCGCCGTCATGGACTACGGCCCCTCCAACGACATGTCCAAGGGCTTCCAGGTCGTCTTCACCTCCCGCATGCACAACGGCGAGGACAAGCCCTCCGAGATCTATTACTCCAATGGCGGCGAGCTCAACCTCATCACCAACCGCATCTCCCCCAGGGGCGGTCTCACGAAGAGGTTCGCCGATGCCATGGGGATGCAGCCGAACCTGCTGCCCGACAAGGCGCTGGTGGAGAACCCGGTCGAAGTCGTGACGGCCGCCAACACCGGCGCCGACGACCTGACGCTGGCGCATATGCGCAATTGGATGGAGTGCGTACGCAGCCGCAAGCAGCCCAACGCCCCCGTGGAAGCCGGCTATGCACACGCCATCGCGAGCATCATGACGAACGCTGCGGCACGTTCCGGACAACGCGCGACTTTCGATGAGAAGACGCAGGAGGTGATGGCCGGCGGCAAGCCCTTCCAATATTAGTATCCCTAAAGACAACCAACCCCATAGGCGCCGCGGACCTCCGCGGCGTCCGCTTTTTCAGGAGACGCCTGCCAGTTCGAGGCTGAGCTTCTTCAACCGCATGAGCTCCATGCTCTCCACCATCGGGTCGGGCATGAGGATGAGCGAGATGCCGTCGCGCCGCCACCAGTCCGACGCGCGGAGCGAGCGGAAGGGCAGGATGCCCACGATGTACTTCCGGTCGGCATCGGAATGCCATTCCTCCAGCGCCTCGAAATGCTGCTTGGGCAGGGGGGTGCCGTTGTCCATGCTGACATAGACGCGGAGGTGGAAGTCGTCGGTGAGGGCCAGCGCCTCGTGGTGGTACTTCTTCTTGTACTCGTAGCGGTACTGGTAGCGGAGGGCCGCTATGTCGCTCAGCACGGCCGATGCGGTGGGGAAGCTGCCGGCGCCCTTGCCGTAGAAGAACTGCTTGTCGGCGAAGCCGCTCTCTATCACGACGCCGTTGTACTCGTTTCGGACGAAGGACAGGTGGTCGTCCTGGCGCACGAACTGCGGCAGCACGAAGGCGGCCACACGGCCGTTGTCGAGCTTCTGCGCCTGGGCGACGAGCTTGATGGACATGCCCTTCTCCTTGGCGACCACCGCATCGCCCAGCGCGATGCGGTCAATCCCGCCGCGGATGATGCGCGAGGGGTGCTCCACGATGCCGTAGGCATGGGCAAGGAGCAGGGACCACTTGTTGGTGGCGTCCCAGCCTTCCACGTCGAGGGCCGGGTCGCTCTCGGCGAAGCCCAGCTGCTGGGCGAGGAGGAGGGCCGAACGGAAGTCGAGGCGGTCCTCGAACATCCGCGTGAGGATGAAGTTGGTGGAGCCGTTGACGATGCCCCGGATGCCGTGCAGGAGGTCGTTGTCGTAGTACTCCTCGAGGTTGCGGATGACGGGTATGGAGGCGCAGGCTGAGGCCTCGTAGAGGAGTGAGCGGCCCGTCTCGGCCTGAAGGCGAAGGAGTTCGGGGAAGTTCTCCGCGAGCATCTTCTTGCTGGCGCTGACCACGTCCTTGCCATTGCGCAGGGCGCGGGTGACGATCTCGCGGGCGGCCTCGGTCTCGTTGATGACTTCGACGATCACATTGATCTCGGGGTCGTTCAGCAGCAGGTCCCTGTCGGTCGTGAACAGCTCGGACGGCGCGTTGCGGGGCTTCTCCGGGTTCTTGACGCAGACGCGGCGGATGCTCGCCTTGAGGGAGGGGGTCTGCTGCAGGACTTTGTAGAGGCCTTCTCCGACGACGCCGAAGCCGAATAGGCCGATGGTCAGTTGTTTGTGCGCTTCCATGCGGATGCCTGTGCTTGGATGGTTTCTATGGGTTGCGAAGGTACCGAAAAAAGAGGGAGGCAACCCGCCGGAGGCGGGCGGATTGCCTCCCTCGAAGATGACCGTGTCAGTAGTAGTACCCGAAGATGATGTTCATCTCGTCCTCGCTGGTGAGGCCGAATCCCACGGACTTGGAAGTGGTGTTGTTGAAGGTGACCTCGGAAGTGAGGCCCTCGCCCGGTTGCAGCAGAATGGGCGTGGGAAAGTTCTTGATCAGCGGGTGTTCCCAGTCGGTGTTCTCGTACACGATCTCCCCGTTCCGGGGGCCCCCGGCGATGCGGATGATGAATTTCTCGCCCAGTTTGTGCGTGTGCGAGGTGAGTTGGATGACGCGGGTCACAGTGTTGAAGGTCCAGGTCTTGGTGAAAGTCCTTCGCTGTCCGGCGGGGGTGGTGATGTCCTGGTTGTTCAGGTCTAGGGTCTTGGCCTCGAACTGCACGGACGCGGCCGGGATGGTGTAGAAGTTCACGTAGTTGGCGCCCTTGAGGGTGAGGTCCGTCTTGTTGAAGTAGTGGGCGTTCAGGTCGAGCGGTGTGTTGGGCGTGAGTTTCAACGCGACTCCGGCGGGCAGGACCACTTCCTTCTCCGCCTCCATGGTGCCTCCGAAGAACACATGGTTCTGCATCTCCGCGAGGGTTAGTAGGTTCACGCTGCCGTCTGAGTTTCGGATGTCGCGGAGGACGCCCGTGGAGGGCAGTCCCGTACTATTCCGGAAGGTGTAGACAAGGAAGTGGTGGCTGTTGCTTCCGCCCCGCATCACAAGCCGGTTGACGTAGACGGTGGCGTTGGGGGTGTTCTGTCGTACGAATACTTCACGCTCGAACTGCTTGATGATGTCGAAGGGGGCGATGCTCAGCTGGAAACCCTCGCTGGCGGCGGGCGGTGCCAGGGGCACCACGGCCGGCTGGCAGGCCGACTTGTCGTCCAGCACCGACTTGGGCACTTTTGCACTCGATTTCTCGGCGCCGGCTGCGATCCACTGACGGATGAACTCCACCTGTCCGGCCGTCAGCACGCCGCCGCCCATGGGCATGCGGTTGCCGAAGTTGGCGCTGTGGTGGCCGGCCTGACAGGCGATCTTGTGGTAGAGCAGGCTGTTGTCTGGGTCGAAAGGCTTCACCCGGGGCATGCTCATGCCGGCGGCGGTGGCGTTCTTCGAGGGCTTGCCCACCAGGTTGTCGTAGGCCTGTCCGGGGGCGAGCACCAGGCCATGCTGTGCGAAGGTCGCGTCAGATGTCGAGGCGTGGCAACCCGAGAGGGCGCAGCTCTTGTTGAGCACTTCTGTCTGGATGACGTCGAAGCTCGCCTCGGCTGCACTGCCGCCCGTGGATTCCTTCTTGCAGGCCCCCACGATGCCGAAAATGGCCAACATCAGGAGCGCCGTCACATGGATGTTCCTCATGGTAATAAAGGTAGTGTTTGTGCCATCAAAAATGCAACGAAGTAAAGGAACGGGAGCTTGGCCTTTTGTTTCATCGGTTACCATGCGAATTTCGAATACTGTATTTTCAAACATTCCCGGAGAATGACGCCCCATAACAGGGGGGCTGTACCAGAAACGTGATTCTTCCGGATTGGATTATATTGGAGCTATGATCCGACTCGTTTGCGGTCCGCTGGAGGCCTGGATCAGGCCTCAGGGAGCCGAACTCTCCTCCCTGCTGTTTGACGGCTTTGAGTACCTATGGTCGGGGGATGCCCGCTTCTGGGGCAAGCAGTCTCCGGTTCTCTTCCCCATCGTCGGGTCACTGCGTGGGGGACATTATCGCCACCGCGGCATGACCTACACGCTGCCGCGGCATGGCTTCGCCCGTGACCGTCTTTTCCAAGTCAGGGTACTCTCCGAACGGGAGGCCCATTTCTCCCTGGAGGACGATGAAGCCTCCCGGCTCGTATATCCCTTCCGCTTCCAGTTGCGCATCCGTTACGTACTGCACGCCACGGGGCTGGAGGTCGAATATGCAGTGGCCAACCCGTCGGAGGAAACCATGTACTTTTCCATCGGTGGGCATCCCGCCTTCAACCTGCCGATGGAGCCGGGCCTGACGTACGAGGACTACCAACTGGACTTCGAACAATCGGAGACGGCGGGTCGGTGGAAGCTGCTCGACGGACTGCTCCTCCGGGAGGAGCCGGGCTTCCTCCAGGCTTCGGATCGGTTGCAGCTGAGCCATGCCCTCTTTGCAGAGGATGCCGTCGTCCTCAAGGGACTACGCTCCAGTCACCTCACCCTCCGGTCCGACAAGGGAGGTCGTGGCCTTCGGTTCGGGATCGGCGGATGGCCGCACCTGGGGATATGGGCGCCCATCGGTGCCCCCTTCCTCTGCATCGAGCCCTGGCAGGGACATGCCGACCCCGTCGATGCCGACGGGGAACTGAGCCGGAAGCCCGGCATCCTGTCCCTGGAGCCCGGAGGGTGTTGGGAGAGGTCGTGGACCGTGGAACCGTTCACAGGAAAATAAATACAAAATCGATATGAAGAAGATGCTCGCCGCCATGCTGGCGCTTGCGACCCTCGGCTGGACGCCTCAGGAAAAAAGCCATGTCGGCGCCTGGGAGATGAAGGAAGGCGGTGTCACCCACACCCTGGTCGTCATCGACGACTATTTCAGCCTCAGCAGTTTCGACATCGCCGGCAGGCGATTCATACAGACGCAGGGCGGTACCTGCGTGATGAAGGACGGCAGGTTGGAGGGGAAGGTGGAGTATCACACGTCGGACAAATCCAAGGTCGGCACTTCGTATGCCTGGAAGGCCGATGTCCGCAGAGAGCGCCTGCAGCTGGAGCGCGAGGGTGCCCGGGAGACCTGGCGCCGGACCGACGACGGCCAGGGTCCCCTCGCCGGCAACTGGCGCATCACCGGTCGGGACCAGGGTGGCAGGATGGTCGAGATGCAGCCCCGCGGAGGGCGAAAGACCATCAAACTCCTGTCAGGGCAGCGCTTCCAGTGGGCCGCTATCAACACCGAGACGGGCGAGTTCTCCGGCACCGGCGGCGGACGCTACACCTTTGCCGACGGCAAGTACACGGAGCACATCGAATTCTTCTCGCGCGACAGCACCCGCGTGGGCATGAGCCTCAGCTTCGACGGTCGCGTGGAGGGGCGTCACTGGTTCCATTCGGGCAAGAGTTCCAAGGGCGACCCGATCAATGAACGATGGAGCCGGTGAGATGGGCACTCGAATGACTCAAGGCTTACTACGGTTAGCGATATGCCTGCTTATTCATGCAGGCGTGCAGGCTCAGTCCTCGCAAGTGGGCAACTGGATGATGTATTTCGGCAACCAGCCTCTGGGCAGGGGCTGGAACTTATGGAATGAGGCCCAGTACCGCAATTACAATGCAATCGGCGACCTCGAACAGCTACTGCTACGGACTGGCATCGGGAAGAACCTCACCGAGGGCAACAACAACCTGCTGCTTGGGTATGCCTTCATCCTTTCTGAACCCTACTTGCCTGCCACAGGAGTAAAGCGCACGACCAGCGAACACCGCATCTTCCAGCAGTTCATCACCCGTCAGTCGTTCCAGAGGGTGGCGCTGCAGCATCGCTATCGTCTGGAACAGCGATTCCTCGAGACGGGCTTTCGGAGCCGGTTCCGGTATTTCCTGGGGCTCAACCTCCCCCTCAACAAGTCCCGCATGGACGCCGGGGCCTTCTATCTCTCCGCCTACAACGAGATCTTCCTGCACTTGGACAAGCCCGTTTTCGACCGTGTCAGGGTCTATGGCGCCGGGGGCTTTGTGATGCGCAGGGAACTTCGCCTGGAGCTTGGGGTCATGACACAGGTGCAGGAGTCGAAGAGCAGGGCGCAGGTACAGATCGCATTCTTCAACGCACTTCCCTTCGGAAGGCATTGAGTCAGCCTCATTCCATGAACCCGTCGAGTTCGCGGCGGTCCTTCTTGGTGGGCCTGCCAATCTTGCTCTGGCGCTTGCCGGTATGTGAGAAAGTTGATGAGGATGGGTGCTTCGGATGCCACGTTTTCCCTTCATCCGATCGCGTCAGGCTTGATGGATTTCCAGGCAACCGACGGTTGCGTGATGGCTGTCGGAGATGAATGCGTTTATCTCCGACGATAGGTTTTGAAGTAAGGTGATGAGGTTCTCGGTTGAGGTGTTTCCAATCTTCAGCCAGACTACTTTCGGAGGATGACCATATAATCTTGAGAGGTCTTAGAAGTCAGCATCGAAAGTCACGATGGTGTATGCATGCAACTTGGCGAATTGCCAGATTTCACGGTCGCTTTTATTCTCGAGGCCGAGCTGCCTGACTTGGGCGCATTCAGGGAACTCAGATGAAAGTCTGATGGCTACCCTGAAAGAGATATTCTGGTCGAAGAGGAGTTTCAAGAGGCAATGAGGATTGTGTGCTCCCTATCCGCTGCGTAGGAAAGTGCAGCCTGAATGTCCTCCTCCGTTAGTTCCGGGAAGTCTTTCAGGATGTCTTCACGTGTCATTCCGGAAGCTAGCCAGCCCAGAATGTCATATACACTGATTCTCAGGCCGCGTATGCAGGGTCTGCCGAACCGGGTGTTGGCGTCGATCGTGATCCTTGCGGAGTAATGTTCCATCTGTCCAAATTATGAAATACATGTGTTGATTCCGATGTTTCGACATGAAGGGTTGAGCCGCCAGTCAAGCATTCTTCCTTTGTATCATCCCTCCTGTCGATTCCCTGCCCCTGATTATCACGAACAAGGCAATTCACCCGACCTGTTCATTTTCAGCAGTATGATTTCCTTGGTGCATGTCCTTGTCATCTTCATTCCATGAACCCGTCGAGTTCGCGGCGGTCCTTCTTGGTGGGCCTGCCGATCTTGCTCTGCCGCTTGCCGGTATGGAAGACGGCCGCCTGGAAGGCGATGCGCTCCCGCTCCTCCTCGGGCGTGAGGTCGGTATAATGCTTCACGGCCTCCGCATAGGCCATGCGGTGACCGAGCAGCGACTCGACGCGGACGACCCAGCGACGTGTCTCCGTCTTCAGGTCGTAGACATCCCCCACTTTCACGGCACGGGAAGGCTTGACGGACTGCCCTTCCAGCTTCACACGACCCTTTTCGCAGGCATCGGAGGCGGCGCTGCGCGTCTTGTAGAGCCGGATGGCCCACAGGTACTTGTCGAGCCTGAGTTTTTCAGCGGCGGGCATGTGCGGGTCGTGGGTACGAAGGTATGGCATCCGCACGACCGGGTGGATGCCGTACCTTGTGACAAATCAAAGCCATGGCGACATTCCGGCCATTCATTCTCCTTCCGTTCCTTGTCCTGTCCCTCTCGCTACAGGCGCAGAAGACAGCGCTCCGCCACTGGTCCGCCGACGGCCGCAGCATGGTCGAATGGAAGGACGGGGCGGTGGTGGAGACGGACATTTCCTCACTGGCAAGCCGCACAAGGGTTTCCGGGGATGTCATCGGCAAGGGAATCGGTGACGCCGCGGTGGACGGGTTCGTTCCTTCCGCGGATGGCCGCAGCCTCCTCTTCTTCGCCAACACGGCCAGGGTTTGGCGCTATCACACGCGCGGCGACTACCACGTCGTGGAGACGGCCTCGGGCCGCTGGCACCGGCTGGGCAAGGGATTGCCCGAACAGTCGCTCATGTTCGCCAAGCTATCGCCCGACGGCCGACAAGCCGCCTATGTCAGCCGCTACAACCTGTATGTCGAAGACCTCGCCAGTGGGACTTACCGGGCTCTGACAAAGGATGGCCACCGACGGCTCATCAACGGCACTTTCGACTGGGTCTATGAGGAGGAGTTCGCTTGCCGCGACGGCTTCCGATGGAGTCCCGACGGCAGGAAAATCGCCTTCTGGCAGGTCGATGCCGCCGGTACGCGCGACTTCCTCATGATCAACAACACCGATTCGGTGTATTCGCGCACCATCCCGGTCGAATACCCCAAGGTCGGCGAGCCTCCCTCGGCCGTACGCATCGGCATCCTCGACGTGGCCGGCGGAGGCATCCGTTGGATGCGCATCCCCGGCGACCCACGCCAGCACTACCTGCCCCGCATGGAATGGCTGCCCGACGGGTCGGGCGTCATCGTCCAGCAACTCGACAGGCGCCAGCAGCACAGCATCCTCTACCGCTGCAGCGCCACCGACGGGAGTGCGAAGGTCGTGCAGGAGGAGAAGGATGCGGCATGGGTCGACATCCTGCCTTCCTGGGACAGTGATTACGACTATGGTGGATGGGACTGGCTCGACAAGGGCCGGTCCTTCCTCTGGGTCTCCGAGAAGGACGGCTGGCGGCACCTGTACCGCGTCCCCCTGGACGGGGGAGCGGAGCTGTTGCTGACGCCCGGCGACTACGATGTGATGGACATACACCGCATCGACGAGAAGGCGGGTTATATCTATTTCTCGGCATCCCCTGACGATGCCACCCAGAAGTACCTCTACCGCGTGCGGATGGATGGGGCTTCTGCGCCCGAACGCCTGACACCTTCTGGTCAGCCGGGTACGCACGAATACGAGGTGGCTCCCGGGGCGGCCTTTGCGTTGCACAGCTTCTCCTCACACCGTGTGGCACTGGTCAGCGAGTGGGTGGAACTCCCTACCCACAGCACCATGCATGGCGAAAGCCTGGTGACCGGCGCCATCCGCTCGCTGGCTTCGAAACCCGACCCCATGGAGTTCTTCCGTCTGCGGACGGCCGATGGCGTCGAGATGGACGGCTGGATGGTCAGGCCTGCCGGGTTCGACCCCGGGAAAAAGTATCCCGTGCTATTCCATGTGTATTCCGAGCCGGCTGCCCAGACGGTCGTCGACCGATGGGGCACGGGAAGGAACCCGCTCTATGCCGGAGATCTGTCGAAAGATGGGTATATCTATGTATCCCTCGACAACCGCGGCACACCCGCACCCAAAGGCAGGGCCTGGCGTAAGTCCATCTACCGCAAGATCGGCGTGGTCAACATCCGCGACCAGGGCATGGCCGCCCGCGAGTTCCTGAAACGGTCTTATGTCGACACTTCGCGCGTGGCCGTCTGGGGATGGAGTGGCGGGGGCTCGGCCTCGCTCAACCTGATGTTCCGGCATCCCGACATCTACGGGACGGGCATCGCCATCGCGGCCGTTGCCAACCAGCTCACCTATGACAACATCTATCAGGAGCGGTACATGGGCCTGCCCCAGGAGAACCGTCAGGACTTCGTCGAAGGCTCGCCTATCACGTATGCCCGAAACCTGAGGGGCAACCTTCTTTATATCCACGGTACCGCCGACGACAACGTGCATTACCAGAATGCGGAAATGCTCGTCGACGAGCTGGTGCGTCACAACCGCCAGTTCAGCCTGATGGCCTACCCCAACCGGTCTCACAGCCTGTCAGAGGGCGAGGGTACGCGCCGGCACCTCTCGACGATGTACACCGAATATCTGAGGCGGCACTGTCCGCCCGGCGGCCGGTGAGCAGGACTCTGATTTGTCGTTCATGCATTGCCGTCATTCCGCGAAGAAGCGGTGGAAATGCGGGATCGTCTCAATGCCCTTGTAGAAGTTGGCGATGTCGTACTTCTCGTTGGGCGAGTGCAGGTTGTCGCTATCGAGACCGAAGCCCATGAACACGATCTTGCAGCCGAGTTCCTTCTCGAACAGCGAGCAGATCGGAATCGAGCCGCCGCCCCTCACCGGTATGGGATCCTTGCCGAAGGTCTCTCGGATGGCGCGGGCTGCGGAGCGGTAGGCCTTGGAGTCGATCGGCGTCATGTAAGGCTCTCCTCCGTGATGCTCGAAGACCTCGACCGTCACGCCCATCGGGGCGATACTCCTGAAATGCTCCATGAGAAGCTTCGTGATGTGTTCGGACGATTGATTGGGCACCAGCCGGGCGGAAATCTTGGCATGGGCTTTCGAGGGGAGGACCGTCTTGGACCCCTCGCCCGTGTAGCCGCCCCAGATGCCGTTGACTTCGAGTGTTGGCCGGATGCCGGTGCGCTCGTGGGTGGTGTACCCCTTCTCGCCCCAGACGGCTTCGATACCCAGGTCTTTGCAGAATTCCGATTCGTCGAACGGGGCTTCCGCCATGAGCCTACGTTCCTCCGGGGTCGATTCGACCACGCCGTCGTAGAAGCCGGGGATGGTGACGCGGTTGTCGGCGTCGTGGCAGGATGCGATCATCTTCGCCAACATGGTGGCGGGGTTGGCCACCGCCCCTCCGTAGACACCGCTGTGCAGGTCGCGGTTGGGACCCGTCACCACGACCTCTATATAACTCAGTCCGCGGACGCCGATATCGATCGAAGGGTGCTCCATCGAGAGCATAGCCGTGTCGCTGATTAGGATGACGTCGGCTTTGAGGAGTTCCCGGTTCTCCCGTACAAACGTCGCCAGGTTGGGGGACCCCACTTCCTCTTCCCCTTCGATGCAGAACTTGATGTTGGTGGACAGGTTGCCCGTCGCGACCATCGCTTCCAGGGCCTTGACATGCATGTAGAACTGTCCCTTGTCGTCGCAGGCACCCCGCGCGTATATTTTTCCGTCGCGTATCACGGGGTCGAAGGGACCGCTGTTCCAGAGTTCTAGCGGGTCGGCGGGTTGCACGTCGTAGTGTCCGTACACCAGCACGGTGGGCCTGTCGGGATCGGTCATCAACTCCCCATAGACGATCGGATGCCCCGCCGTCGGTATCACTTCCGCCCGGCCGGCACCTGCCTTTCTCAGTGCGTCGCAGACAGCCTGGGCACAGGCAGCCATATCACCCTTATGTTCACTCCGTGCACTCACGGAAGGGATGCGCAACAGGGCCAGCAACTCTTCCAGGAACCTGCTGCGGTTCTCTTCCAGATATGTATTCAGGTTATGCATATGTAATTGATGTTTAATATTTTAGTGCGAATCTATCAACAAATGATTATCCAATCTGATTGGATGTCAAGTGGTTGCAAAAACACAAAAAAAATATTTGTTTTGATGCAGCGTCCCGCTACATTTGATTGACGATTGCATGTCAAACATCAGCCTTTGTCGGCCTGACCGCCTCTTGAGCGGAAGGTGCTGGCAAAGGCTGAGCCTATTTTGGGGGTGCCTGTTCGAGTGAGGGCGGATGACCGGATCCTTGCATCCGGCTGGCGGTACGGGTATTCCGTGGCGGTGTATGCGACTGCAGAGTTGGGTGGCGTATCTGTCCATGCGGTCGATCGGGCCTTGATGACCGAATTCAGGCGGTCTGTGCGAACCGTTGGCCCACAAATTCCCAGTTCACCAGTCGGAACCAGTTCTCGACGTATTCAGCGCGGCGGTTCTGGTATTTGAGGT
>RGVM01000400.1 GCA_010027295.1 Chitinophagia bacterium | reverse complement strand
CCGTCTACGAGCGGCTGGCGGCCGAAAGACCCTCCGCCGACTTCTACCTCTGCGGATGGCGGGACATGATCGACGAAGCCGTCAGGCGCATCACCGCCATGGGCTACGACCGCAGGTCCATCCACCGGGAGATTTTCGGGTGACCACCACAAACCCTTCCGCATGCTGGTATTGGCCAAAATCGTGGGACTGCTCCTCAACCCGACCCTCTGGCTGGTGGCAATACTCCTCGGCGCCCTCTTCGCCCGCAGGGATCGAACCCGGCGCAGACTCATCGTGGCGGCCCTGTTGACCACGATGGTCTTTTCCAACGGATGGCTGGCCCAGAACGCCATCGCCCGCTACCAGGCGAAGCCGGACCCCATGCGTGCCGACGAGCGCTATGATGTATGTATCCTGCTGTCGGGTATGGCAGGCTTCGACGAGAAGGACAAACGCGGCTACTTCATGCCCGCCTCCGACCGGTTCATCCAGGCCCTGCGCCCGGCGGACAGGGCAACCCTTTCTCCCGCCACAAACTTCGGGAGAGCGACTTCCTCGTACAAAGTTTCCTTGAGATGGGGGTGCCCCCCTCCGACCTTCTGAACGAAAGGGACGCACGGAATACGATTGAGAACGCCGTCAACACACGTAGGGCACTTGACTCCCTGGGGATACATGGGAAGGCCGTGCTCGTCACCTCCGCCGTGCATATGCCACGCGCGCTGAAGAGTTTCCGGTCGGAAGGCGTCGATGTAAGGCCCTTCCCCTGCGATTTCGCCATCAAACCCAGCGGATCCCCCTTCACCCTGCAGAGCCTGCTACCCACGCCCGAAGGCTTCCAGCAATGGGACAGGCTTCTCAAGGAACTCGTGGGCACGGCCTTCCTCGCCCTGAAGGGCAGATAAACCCTCCTTATCGTACCTGGGCCGACACGAGACCCTTGAGTGCCTGGATGTGGATACGTTCCTGCAACATGCTGTCCCTATATCGGATCGTAACCGTGCCGTCCTCCTTACTCTGGTGGTCGATGGTGACGCAGAAAGGCGTGCCGAGCGCGTCCATGCGGCGGTAGCGCTTACCGATGGTATCCTTCTCCTCGTAGAAGCACTGGAAGTCGGAACGGCATTGCGCCATGATGTCCCTGCCGAGCTCCGGGAGCCCGTCCTTCTTCACCAGTGGGAGGATGGCGAGCTTGATGGGGGCGAGCTTCGGCGGGATGCGCAGGACGGTGCGGCTGTCCTCGCGCCCGTCCTCCTTGGTCCATGTCTCCTCCGCATAGGCGTGGGAAAGTGTCAGGAGGAACATGCGGTCCAGTCCGATCGATGTCTCGATGACGTAGGGGACGTAGTTCTGGTTGATCTCGGTGTCGAAATACTGCAGCTTCTTGCCGCTGAACTTCTGGTGGCTGGACAGGTCGAAGTCGGTCCGCGAGTGGATGCCCTCCACCTCCTTCCAGCCTATCGGGAACGCATACTCGATATCGACGGCGGCGTCGGCGTAGTGGGCGAGCTTGACGTGGTCGTGGTATCGGTACGACTCGGCAGGGAAGCCCAGTCCCGTGTGCCATCGCATGCGCTCCTCCTTCCAGTAGGCGTACCATTCGCGCTGCGTGCCGGGGCGGACGAAGAACTGCATCTCCATCTGCTCGAACTCGCGCATGCGGAAGATGAACTGCCGCGCTACGATCTCGTTGCGGAAGGCCTTCCCGACCTGTGCGATGCCGAAGGGCACTTTCATGCGGGCCGTCTTCTGCACGTTGAGGAAGTTGACGAAGATGCCCTGTGCGGTCTCGGGTCGCAGGTAGATCTGGTCGGCCTCGCCCGAGACGGAGCCTAGCTGCGTCGAGAACATGAGGTTGAACTGCCGAACGTCGGTCCAGTCGGCCGTGCCGCTGACGGCGCATTTGATGCCCGCCTCGTCGATGAGCGCCCTCAGCCCGACGAAGTCGTTGTCGGCCAGCAGTCGCTCCATGCGCTCCAGCAGCGCATCGGCGCCTGCCGCGTCGCCCTTCGAGCGCAGCTCGTCGGCATGACCCTCGATGAGGTGGTCGACGCGGTAGCGCTTCTTGCTGTCTCGGTTGTCGACCATCGGGTCGCTGAAATTGTCCACATGGCCCGAGGCCTTCCAGATCGTGGGATGCATGAATATCGCGGAGTCAATGCCGACGATGTTGTCATGCATGCGCGTCATGGCGTGCCACCACTGGTCGCGTATGTTGCGCTTGAGCTCGCAGCCCCAGGGGCCGTAGTCGTACACGGCGCCGAGGCCGTCATAGATTTCGCTGGAGGGGAAGACGAAGCCGTACTCCTTGGCATGGGAGATGATGGCCTGGAACCTGTTCGGGTCTGTGTGGGTCATGGCGCGCGAAGTTACCGAAAATGCGGGATGGGAAGCTCCGGCCCCGACCCCCCGCAGGCTGCGCGGATCCTCAGAGTTTGGGGTTCGAACGATGGCGTTCCGCGTCGCGCAGCGACTTCTTCCGGAAATTCTCCTCCAGGGCCGAGGTCAGGTCCACCCCCGTCTGGTTGGCGAGGCAGATGAGCACCCACAGCACATCCGCCATCTCGTCGGGCAGCGAACGACCGAGGTCGGATTTCTTGAATGACTGGTCGCCATAGGTACGCGCCATGATGCGCGCCAGCTCGCCTACCTCTTCAGTGAGCACGGCCATGTTCGTCAGCTCGCTGAAATACCGAACACCCACGTTGCGTATCCACTCGTCCACGAGTCGTTGCGCCTGCCGTATCGTCATATCCGGCGCTTCCGGCGCCTGCTCCGTCGAATCCGTCATTCCTTCAGTTTGGTGTCGATGATGATAGTCACAGGCCCCTCGTTCAATAGGCTCACCTTCATGTCGGCCCCGAAGACACCCGTCGCCACGGGCCCTCCCAATTCAAGCCCCAGTGCCTCCACAGTCTGAAGGTACAGGGGCTCGGCGACCTCCGGCCTCGAGGCCCTGATATAGGAAGGGCGGTTGCCCTTGCGTGTGGAGGCGAGCAGTGTAAACTGGCTGACTATCAGGATGCCGCCCCCGATGTCACGGACCGACAGGTTCATTACGCCTTCCGCGTCGTCGAACACCCGCAGGCCGACGATCTTGCGGCAGAGCCATTCCACGTCATCGCGCCCGTCGGCGT
>RGVM01000399.1 GCA_010027295.1 Chitinophagia bacterium | reverse complement strand
CTATTGCAACAATATCCTGAGGGCACTTGGCCTGGAACTGCCCGGATGGCTCACCGTCGGTGTCCAGACGGCCCGGATGGCCTTCGACCAGGCTGTCGCATCTGGCAAGCCCCTGACGGGAGCGGCCGCCATCTACCGCGATGCGCCTGTCGTCGCCGGCATGCATGTCGTAGTGAACCTACCCGCCTTCCTCATCGTGGCCCTGGTAACCTTGCTCGCCTACATCGGGATCCATGAGAGCAAGCGTACCGCCAACCTGATGGTCATCGTCAAGCTCGCCGTACTGGTACTGATAGCCGTCCTCGGCCTCGGCTATATCTTCATGGAAGGTACCACATCCAACTGGACACCCTTCCTGCCCAACGGCATGGGTGGTGTCCTGAAGGGTGTCTCCGCCGTGTTCTTCGCGTATATAGGCTTCGATGCCGTCTCGACCACCGCCGAAGAATGCCGGAATCCGCAACGCGACCTCCCCCGGGGGATGATCTATGCCCTCCTAGTGTGCACCGCCATATACGTCGTGACGGCCATCGTCATCACGGGGATGGTCCGATACAGCGAATTCGAAGGGGTATCCGACCCCCTGGCCTTCGTCTTCGACAGGATCGGTATGAAGCGCATCGGCTTCTTCATCTCCGTCAGCGCGATCGTCGCAGCGACCAGCGTGCTCCTCGTATTCCAGCTGGGCCAACCGCGCATCTGGATGTCCATGAGCCGTGACGGACTCCTCCCGCCCGCATTCGGCGGACTTCATCGCAGGTACCGCACCCCGGCCTTCGCCACCATCGTCACCGGACTGCTTGTCGGCACCCTTGTGCTCTTTGTGGATGACAGGCTCATGACCGACCTCACCAGCATCGGGACACTCTTCGCCTTCGTCCTCGTCAGCGGCGGCGTACTCCTACTCCCTCCATCCGACGACGAGCCCGGCCGGTTCCGGGTGCCCTATGTCGACGGCAGATGGATCGTGCCCTTGCTCTTCGGGGGCTTCATATGGGTCTTTCGCGACAGACTGCAGGATGCCATCCTCCATTTCTCAAATGATGTACGCGGCGATTTCCTCTTCCTCTCCTTCATCGCCCTCGGACTCGCCATGACCGTACTGACCTTTCTGCGTCGGTACTCCCTGATACCGGTCCTGGGTGTGCTCTGCTGCCTCTACCTCATGGTCGAAATCCCCGCCAAGAGCTGGCTGGTGTTCTTTGCCTGGATGGCGCTCGGCCTGACATTGTACCTTGTCTACGGAAGGCAACGGAGCCGCCTGGCAAAAGATCATTGACTACCCTCCATAGGGCCACCATGAAATACCAGGTAGGTGACCGCATCGTACTGCTGCACTCGGGAGAAGAGGGCATGATCATGGACTTCATCAACCGTGAGATGGTGTTGGTGGATGTCCAGGGTGTGACCTTCCCTGTCTTCATGGACCAGATCGACTTCCCCTATTTCCATGACTTCACCCGGAAGAAGGAAGTGCAGAAGCCTGTCATGCAACCGAAGCGGAAAATCGAGGATATCCGGCCCGAGAAAAAGCCGCCCCCGGCAGCAAGGGAGCTCGGGATACAGCTCAGCTTCCTGCCCGTCTTCGACAAGGACGTTTTCGACGACGATGTCGTCAGCTATTTTCGAATATCCCTCATCAACGGGCTGCGTGACACGTTGAATTTCACATATCGCCTATTCTTGTCGGGCGAGAAATCCTTTGAACTATCCAACGAGCTTCGTCCTGGTGCGGACTTCTACCTGCACGACATTCCGCTGGAAGACATGAACGGCTCTCCCCGACTGAGTTTCTCCCTTTCCCTTCCCAACCCCGGTCGTGACAGGGCCTCGGCTATCGAAGTGCAACACCGGGTCAAGGCCAAGCAGCTCTTCGAAGACATGGACGAGATGCGACGTTCGAACCGGGCGCATTTCACCTACACCCTGCTCAAGGATTGGCCGCCCCCTGAGAAAGAGACACCGATTTACCCGGGCAGTCCCGGAGGCGAACGGCCCGGTCCCGGCATCCGGAAACCGGCGCAGCCCCCACAGACTGTCGTCGACCTACATATCGAGAAGCTGATTCAGGAATGGAAGTCGCTTCCGAACCATGAGATTCTGGCCATCCAGCTCGCAGCCTTTGAAAAAGCCTATGAAGCCATCATAGACCACCGACAGCCCATGCTTACCGTGATCCACGGCGTAGGCAAGGGCGTCCTGCGCGACGAGATACATGAAAGGCTGCGCTCGAAACGGGAAGTCTCGAGCTTCGTCAACCAGTACCATCCCCTCTTCGGCTACGGTGCCACCGAAATACACCTCCGTTACTGACCGATGGGTAGGGTACAGGCATCCGTGTCGATCCATTACCTTCGTGGACGGACGATATGATGTCCATAACCCAGCACCTCGTGACCGGACCATCGCTGTACGCCAAAGGCGTAGGGAGGAAAGTCCGGACAGCATAGAGCGACGCACCGGTGAATAGCCGGGTCCCGCACCTGCGGGAACAGACAGTGCCACAGAAAATGACCGTCCCGTTCCGCCCCGGCGGACCGGGACAAGGGTGAAAACGTGGGGTAAGAGCCCACGACCGTCGGCAGCAATGCAGACGGGGGGTAAACCTTGCGTGCTGAAATGCCATGTAGATCCCCGATGGCCGGACGGTTCAGCCGTTCGGCGGGATGGGTGGCTCGCCCATGGACTCGAAAGGGCGCGGGGACGGGTAGGCAGATCGACCGTTCCGGGCAACCGGTCCGGCAGATAAATGATGGTCACGGCCTGGCGACAGGGCGTACGGAATCCGGCTTACAGGTCACGGGGTTTTTTTTACGTTACAAGGCCGCCCACGAACGGGCGGCCTTGTATTTCGGGTGAGCGACCGAGCCTTCCCTGCCGATGGCAGCGCATCCGCAGCCACCGGGGCTGACCGCACTCGTCAGGCCTGCCGCTGATCCTGCTGGAAACGGTCGTTCATCTCCTTGTCGGAGCCGCGAAAGTCCGGTTTCCATTCGGTCAGGATATGCTCGATCCGGAACCGGATGTCCATCTCGGCGTCAGCGGCCTCCACGAGCATCGTCCAGTTGGCGTTGGACATCCGGAAAATGAGGTCCATGTCCGTGTCTGCATCCTCGACCT
>RGVM01000398.1 GCA_010027295.1 Chitinophagia bacterium | reverse complement strand
TCGAGGTCGCAGACCTGTGGTGGAGGAGGTCCACCGACTTCTCCTCCGCGACACACTCAAGGCACTCAGCGAACCCGCCATCCACGCGCCACTCTTTAGGGATGCTTCGATGGCCACTGTGTTTCGGGACCCGAGATGGCCCCTAGTGAGATGCAGGGAGCTGCCCCACACTTGGCAACGCCTCCTGACCAGATTCCAGCTGAGAGACGCCCTGCGGCGGTCTATCGAATTGCATGCCTCCGACCCTATGGTCTCTGCCTGTTCTGGTATTGTCCGAGACGTGTGCGCACTCGGACTCTCGGGCCTGGCACCGCGACATTCTCTCTTGGCACTCCTCTCCACTGTTGCTTACAGTTTCTCGACTCTTGCAAATCCAGAAAGTCGGGAATCGCCGGCACACCCCTTCCGGGACACCCCAGTCCGCCTGTCTCGAGATCTGGTATCCATCACTTGGAAGGACCCCCCCGGATCAATAATTGAAGCGCCTCCATTCCGCATCACCACGCGACAAGGGAGGTGCACTGTAGAACGGATTCCTGAGACTGCGAGCCCACCGGTTCACATTGGTATGGTGACTCAAGGCCGTTTCTCGCGGCTATGCGAACTGCTTGGGCAGGACAAAGTCCTGCAGTCACTGCACGCCTGGATAGTGCTTGCTGAGAAATCCGAACGATCTCATGGCGTAGCTAGCGCCCAATTTTGGCGAGGACTTCGGCTCGCAACAAACGCCCGCGGTTATATAGGAGGGCCAGCGCTCCTGCTGCCGCCTTTCTTCGAGTGGTCTATCCCTGCAGACGATGCTGGCCTGCAAATTCCGCTTCCCAGCGGGGCGAGAAAGCCGAGAAGAGGTCGCTACATTGTGGACTGCTTGCACACAGACACACAGTTCCAAGCAAGAATCCGGGTGTTCCTGGCGAACCCCACCGGTTCGGAATTCGTGGTGGTCACGAGACCCAGCACGTTAGACCAAGACACTCACGCCATGCTCGAGCGACGGTACATTCGGATCCACGTCTTTCCCAGGGCATCTCTCGTGGTCGCTAAGAAGGCTAATTGGTCTCTGGGCGCGTTCACAGCGATCCAGTCCTCTGAGGAATGGACCATTTGGGCCCCCAAATCCATGTCTGAAATCGTAGTCGACCAACTCAGGCACGGACTCGAGGCCCTGACGTTTTCCAAGGATGGCCTGGTCCCCTTTGACTCTGCTTGCCCCTCGATGACTGAGACAAGGCTGGGCCCCTCGGGACCTCTTTACGCTCGCCACGGAATACTTGCAGCCACCGATGGCTCAGTCAAGAAAGACGGCTCCATGGGAGCAAGTGTCGTCTTTTCTGACCCTGACCTTCACGTCATCAATTTTGAAGTTCATGGCCCTGCTAAATCCAATATTCCTGAGTTGGCTGCCATTACTGCAGCTGCGAGATATGCCCCGATGGATAAGGATCTCACCATCCTAACGGATAGCCAGGTCTCTCTGCAGCTCCTGACAGGCATGCAAAGACAGGACTTCCCCATTTTCCTCCACCGTAGGATTGAAAAGCAATTTCTTGAAGGCGCTGTCAAAGCACTTAACAATCGCGCCAGCTCAGGAGCACGCACCTCCCTAGTCAAGGTAAAAGCCCATGCAGGCGAGCCTCTCAACAGCCTTGCAGACTGGCATGCATCCCAGGCAGTAGGACATGACCCTACCCTACACCACATGGATTCTGACAGAGTTTACTTCTTCCATGCTGACCGCCCGATAGTCTGGGGCCCTAAACTACGGAAGCATCTTATTGACGTGGCTGCTACTCGTCTGCTTGACCTACTGAGGGCAAGTAAGACGAGCAGGGATCTCAGACCCCAGGGGGACCTGGCTCAGATGAATTGGACAGAGACTTTCTTGACTCGCCAAGAGTGTGGCCGCTCCCTTCTCGGAGCGGCGCTCGCTCAAATGGAGACAGATGCTGGGAAACGCCGCCTTCTTCAAACCCTTGCTGGTACGTACCCCTGCCGCTCGCTTCTCCATCGGTGGGGGCGCGCTGACTCCGCCCAGTGTCCACTCTGTGGTGCCCTCTCGGAGACCCAGAGCCATATCCAATGCCTATGCCCGTCGCTCAAGGAGGCCCGCATCGCCGCCCACCACCAGATTGCCCGCTGCCTGTGGACAGCAATCGAACATGGCGGCCGGAGCATGCAGAGTAACTTTACCATGGCTCCTGAGACTCAAGTGGATGCAATCAGGGAACTAGCCCCGCCTCACCTGGCATCGAGCTGGGACAGGATCTGGGCTGAATTCTTCTCCGAGGCTAGTCAGTACCCCGAAACCTCTAACCTGGCGAGACTCCGTCCGGACGCGGTAGTGATACGCTGGAACAAGCACTGCTTGTACCTACTCGAAGTAACTCGCCCTTACGACTCTCGCCTTGATTTTGCTGACCGTCCGGTCCTCCGCGACAAACTCGCCAAGTACCAGGTAGTAGCCGACTTGTTGAGAAAGGTAGCCCCTCGTTGGTCGGTGCAAGTTCTCCCGTTCACTATCGGGGTGAGAGGTACTCTCGACGTCAAGCTCTGGTCTGAACATCTCACCACCCTGGGGTTGGCTCCCAGCGAAATACCGCGAGTTCTCCAAAAGGTAGTCACCACCACCCTCTCTGTCCTCGACGTAGTGTATGACGCTCGTACTTATGCGTTGCGCAGTTCCGCGATCCAGCATGACCCCAACCGCTAACCCTAGAAGGGAGGGTCTCCCTCCTACCATTGCGGTAGGATGCCCCTCGCCCGTGCCCGCCCGCCGGGGCCTCCGCTCGGTTCGTCCCCTCTCTGCAGGAACCTCCTTCAACGTTCGGCGAGACACCTCAACATCCCGGCTGGTGCTCCACTGGACTTATACCTCCCTGGCACTACGAAAACGCACCTTCTTCTCCGACGAACTTGCTCAACAACCCCTCCCGTCGAGTCCCTCTCCGGCGCGCCGGCTCCGCGAGCCCGCGCGCAGGAGGAGGAGCCCGACCACGGCGATGCGACATGCGGCGAGATATGGCTGGACCCTCAGTCGGCGGCGAAACCTAGCACAGACACAGACGGACACAGAAGGAGAGGCATGCTTGGCCAGGTCCGAGCACGAAGAGGAGGTTTCGG
>RGVM01000397.1 GCA_010027295.1 Chitinophagia bacterium | reverse complement strand
CCGAAAGTATGGATGCCACTCACGACGATGCGGCCATGCGCATCTTCACGGGTCTGCGGCTCGAGGAAGGACTCGGCCCCGCGGGCGGTCGTCTCCCGCCAGGCGGCGGCGGCGTCGGGGACACGGAGCGCGATGGTGCGGATGCCGTCGCCGTGGCGGCGTACGTGTTCCGCCATCTCGCCCGTGCCGCGTAGCGGCGTGGTGAGGACGATTGTGATGCGCTGCTGGCGGAGGACATAGCTGGCCCTGTCGCGCAGCCCCGTCTCGGGACCGGCATAGGCCACGGGCTGGAAGCCCATGACGGACTGGTAGTAGTGGGCCGCCTGGCGGGCGTTGCCGACGAGGTATTCAATGTGGTCGGTGCCTTCGAGCGGGAGGAAGTCCTGTACGGATGCGGCCGGATGGGCCATCGGGGATGGAGTCACCATGGGGAGTGGATTTGCGGTATGTGGGAATGGGGAGAACGGGCCGGCAGGGCCGGCGACGAAGGGAAGGGGGAGGCTATGCCTTCGACATGGCGAGGACCTCCATCAGGAGGCAGTAAGCCTGGCGCTCGTCGTAGAAGCGCTTGCGGGGATAGTCGGGCATCATCGGATACAAAGATAGGACCGGCGCCCGGATTCGGAAGCATGTCGGGGCGCTTCGCTATCTTCACGGCCCAACCTATCGCGTATGAAGAGGATCGGCATCCTGGGAGGCGGCCAGCTCGGCCGGATGCTGCTGCAACAGGCCGCCAACTACCCCGTCGAGACCTGGGTGATGGAGTCCGACCCGGGATGTCCCGCCGCAGGCCTCTGCCACCATTTCGTGAAGGGCGACATCCGCAATGCGGACGACGTCGTCGCCTTCGGCCGGCAGGTGGACGTGCTCACCATCGAGATAGAGAATGTCAGTCTCGAAGGGCTGCAGGCTCTGGAGTCCGAGGGCAGATCCGTCTTCCCCAATAGCCATGCCCTGGGCATCATACGCGACAAGTCGGTGCAGAAGGTCTTCTACGCGGAACACGGCATCCCCACCGCCCCCTTCCGGATCATCGAAGACCGGTCAGACCTGCACCGCAACCTCGACTTCCTACCGGCCGTACAGAAGCTGGCCACCGGCGGCTACGACGGCAGGGGCGTGCAGATCCTCCGCACGGAGGACGACCTGCCGAAGGCCTTCGATGCCCGCTGCGTGCTCGAGAAACTCATCCCCGTCCACAAGGAGGTGGCCGTCATGGTCGCCATCGACGCACAGGGAGGCCAGACGGTGTACCCCGCCGTCGAGATGGTCTTCGACCCCTTGCTGAACCTGCTCGACATGCAGGTATGTCCGGCGGACCTGACGGAATCGGAGGGCTGGAAGGTCGAGGCGGTGGCGCTGTCAGTCGCCCGCAATCTCCGCTCGCCCGGACTCTTCGCCGTCGAACTGCTGCTGGACGCAGCCGGCAACGTGTATGTCAACGAGACCGCCCCCCGGGTGCACAACAGCGGCCACCACAGCATCGAAGGGAATTTCTGCTCGCAGTTCGACATGCTGCTCCGGCTGCTGGCGGACTACCCCGCCGGCAATACCGACACCATCCTGCCCTCCCTGATGCTCAACCTGCTCGGGGAGGAGGGCTATGCCGGAACGCCCGTCTACGAGGGCCTCGGGGAGGTCCTTGCCATGGAGAACGCCTTCGTGCACGTCTATGGCAAGCGCGAGACGAGGCCCGGACGGAAGATGGGGCATGTGACGCTGCTGGGCGGGAACCGGCACGACCTCATGCACCGGGCCGGCATCGTCAGACGGACCCTCAAGGTGAAAGGCACAGAACGCATCTGAGCGGCGCATACGCTAACGATAGAAACGACAGTCATGGACAACCCCGCCTCTACACCCACCACCCCTCGCGTCGGAATCATCATGGGCAGCGACAGCGACCTGCCGGTGATGCAGCCGGCGGCGGACCAGCTGGCTGCATTCGGCATCCCCTACGAGCTGACCGTCGTCTCCGCCCACCGCACGCCGGAACGCATGATGGAATACGCCCGTACCGCGCGAGACCGCGGCCTGCAGGTGATCATTGCCGGTGCGGGCGGGGCGGCCCATCTACCCGGCATGGTGGCCTCCGTGACCACGCTGCCCGTCATCGGCGTGCCGGTACGCTCCTCCAATTCCATCGATGGGTGGGACTCGATCCTGTCGATCCTGCAGATGCCCAACGGCGTGCCCGTCGCCACTGTCGCCCTCAATGCCTCGAAAAACGCGGCCATCCTCGCAGCGTCCATCCTATCCACGAGCGATGGGCGAATAGCCACCCGGCTGCAGGAGATGAAGGACCGCATGCGGGAGGAAGTGCTGGAGAAGGCGCGCAGGGTGGAAGGCAAGGCCTGAAGCAACAGGAATCCTGTACTCACATTCCTGTATGTCACGTCGCCCTCCAACCACGGAATTGTTATGACAACGACAACGAAAATACATGAGCGATAAAGTCCGGGAGCTGGCCGCGATGATCGACCATTCGATCCTCCATCCGACGATGACGGATGCCGACCTCCGGGAGGGGTGTGCCGTGGCCCTAGCCTATGGAACGGCGACAGTCTGCGTGAAGCCCTGCGATGTCAGTCTCGCTGCCAGCCTGCTAAAAGGCAGCCGTGTGAAAGTGTGCACGGTGGCGGGCTTCCCCCACGGGAGCTCGACAACCTCCGTGAAGGTTGCCGAATGCCGTCAGGCCTGCGTAGACGGCGCCGCGGAAGTGGACATGGTCGTGAACATCGGGAAACTGCTCGGTGGCGATATTGCCTATGTGGAAGACGAGGTGCGCACCCTCAACACCGAAGTGCTCGCCCACGGCGCTACCTTGAAAGTCATCTTCGAGAACGATTACCTTCAGGACACTCACAAGGAGATCCTCTGTCGCATCTGCTCCGATGCGGCGGTCGCCTTTGTGAAGACATCCACGGGCTATGGCTACGTGAAAGGAGCGGATGGCAGGTTCTCGACAAGGGGAGCCACCCTGGAGGACCTGCGGCTGATGCGGAGGCTGTGTCCCCCGACTGTCGGCGTCAAGGCTGCCGGGGGCGTGCGCACGCTTGATGAGATGCTAAGGGCTATCGAGGCCGGCGCCAATCGGATTGGCGCCGGCCTCGATAGCCC
>RGVM01000396.1 GCA_010027295.1 Chitinophagia bacterium | reverse complement strand
CCCCGAGTATGGCACCGCCCATTCGGTAGATGAAGCGGTCGAAGTCGCCAACAAGGTCGGCTACCCGGTGCTCGTCAGGCCCTCCTACGTGCTCGGTGGGCAGCGTATGCGTATCGTCATCAACGACGAGGAGCTCGAACAGGCCGTCGTAAGCCTCCTCAAGCACCTGCCCGGCAACAAGATCCTCATCGACCATTTCCTCGACCGGTGCCAGGAGGCAGAAATCGATGCCATCTACGACGGCGAGGACTTCCACGTCATGGGCGTCATGGAGCACATAGAGCCCGCCGGTATCCACAGCGGAGACAGCAACGCCGTCCTCCCGGCCTTCAACCTCAGCCCCATGGACGTCACGACCATGGAGTTCTACGCCGAGAAAATCGCGCGTGCCCTCGACATCCGCGGACTCATAAACATCCAGTTCGCCATCCAGAAAGGGAAGGTCTACGTCATCGAAGCAAACCCGCGCGCCTCCCGCACAACACCCTTCATCGCCAAGGCCTACCAGATACCCTACCTGAACTACGCCACCAAGATCATGCTCGGCACCCACAAGCTGCGCGACTTCACCTTCGAGAAGAAGCTCACAGGCTTCGCCATCAAGGAGCCTGTATTCAGCTTCGACAAGTTCCCTGGCGTCAGCCGCGAACTCGGCCCCGAGATGAAGTCGACCGGCGAGGCAATCCGCTTCATCCGAGATCTCAGGGACCCGTACTTCCGGAACCTCTACAAGGAACGCAGCATGCACCTCAGCCGCTGAGGCCTTTCAACCTCTGCGACGTAACTTAGCCGCATGGCGAGGGTACGGCTGCTGCACATGCTGACCGCAGCGCTACTGCTGCTTGCGATGGACACATCCGTGGCCCAGAACGTACGCCTCGACGGCTATGTCAAGGACATCCACAGCGACGAGTCGGTCCCCTTCGCCACCGTCCGGTTCATCAACACATCCTTCATAAAGCTATGCGACTCGGCCGGACGCTTCACCTTCCGCATGGCCCGCTGGCCCGGCGACAGCATACTCATCACCTACGCCGGCTTCGAGGACACACGCCTCCGTATCGACACCTCCCAGCGGGAACTCAGCATCACCATCAACATGGAGCGGGGGATGCCGAAATCCGAGGTCGTCGTCAAGGGCAAGATTAACAGAGGCCTCCTCCTCTGGCGCCGCATCGTCCGCAACAAACCCCGCAACGACCGCAGCCGCTACTCCAACTTCGGGTACGAGCTCTACAACAAGCTCGAGATAGACCTCAACAAGGTCGACCGGCAGAAGATGGAGAAGGGCATCATCCCTCCCAAGCCCTTCAAATTCATCCTCGAGAACATCGATACCACAGGCGACCAACCCGTCCTGCCCGTCTTCCTCACCGAGACGATATCAGACTACTACTACCAGAGCAACCCCAAAAAGTGGAAGGAAGTTATCAAGGCCAACCGCACCCTGGGCGTCCGCAACGAGAGCTTCTCGAAGCTCCTGGGGGGCATGTACCAGAACTTCAACCCCTATCAGAACTTCCTGCCCGTCTTCGACCTCCAGTTCGTCAGCCCCCTCAGCGACAATGGCGACGCCTATTACCGCTACAAGGTCCCCGACACCCAGTACATCGCAGGAAGGCGCTTCTTCCACCTCGTCTTCCAGCCGAAGGCCAAGGGCACCAACACCTTCATCGGCGACGCGCTGATCGCCGACTCCAGCTACGCCGTCCATCGCATCAACCTGCGCCTCGCTCCCGGCGCCAATGTTAACTTCATCGAGAAACTCAGCCTCGCACAGGAATACCAGCCCGTCGACGACAGCACCTGGTTCCTCGCACGTGACCGCTTCGTGGCCGACTTCACCATGCTCGGCAAGAAATCGCTCGGCCTCGTCGGACGGAAGTCCACCACCTACCGAAACATCCGCATCAACGACTCCGCCGTGGCCGCCTCACTCGACGCGGAGAAACTGCAGGAGACCGTCACACTGGCCAGTCAGGCCATGGACAGGACCGACACCTTCTGGCAGACCAATCGCCACGAAGGCCTCAGCGCCACCGAAAAGTCCATCTATCAGCTCGCCGACACCCTCATGAAATCGCCTGCCTTCCAGACCTACAGCGACTGGATTACTTTCCTCGGCACGGGCTACCATGACATCGGCAACTGGCAGATAGGCCCCTGGTTCAACTGGGCCAGCTTCAACCTGCACGAAGGCAACCGCATCCGCTTCGACCTCAGCACCAACGAGGGCTTCAGCCGCAAACTCTACCTCTCCGGATACCTCGCATACGGCTTCGGCGACAAGGCCCTCAAGGGCCGCCTCGAAGGCATATGGCAGTTCCAGCGACACCCGAGGCATCGGATCCACGCCATGTGGCGCGACGACATCGACTTCGGACAGACCTACTACGACGACGTCAGCTTCGACAACGTCTTCACCCTCGCCGTGCGCAAGGCACAGGTGCCCATCAAGCTCATCCGCCTCGAGCAGCACATGCTCGAATACTTCAAGGAGTGGGACAACGGCCTGTCCTTCACGCTCGCGGCCAACCGAAAGTCGTATATCCCCCTGCGGAACCTGCCCGGTGCCGGCGAGTTCCCGACACCGACGAAGGGCTCTCCGTTCACCGATTTCGAGGTCTCCGCACGCCTGCGCTTCGCCTATCTCGAGAAGTTCCTGGAGGACGAGTTCTTCCGCACCAGCCTCGGCAGCGAGTACCCTATCACCGAAGTCCGTATAGCCAGGGGGATGGCCGGCGTCCTCAATAGCGGCTATACCTATACACGCCTCAACCTCATGGTGTCCGACTACCAGAAGATCGCACCCCTCGGATACCTCTACTACAACGTGTACGCAGGAAAGGTCTTCGGTACCCTCCCCTACATGCTGCTCAACGTGGCCCCCGGTAACGAGATCTACTACTACAACAAGTACGCGTTCAACCTGATGAACCGGTATGAGTTCCTGTCCGACCGATACGCCGGCCTCCACATCGAGCACAACGTCGGTAACGGGCTCTTCCGTTGGCTGCCCTACAACAGCAAACTCAAATTCCGCCAGTTCTGGAACGTCAAGATGATGTGGGGCGACATGACGAAGGCCAACTACGACCTCAACTTCCTGCCGGGCACCTCGTTCTTCGACCTGGGCGGCAG
>RGVM01000395.1 GCA_010027295.1 Chitinophagia bacterium | reverse complement strand
AGCCCCGTAAAGCTTTCTTCTGCAGCGCATGCGGATACGAATCCCCTAAATGGACGGGACGCTGCCCGGCCTGCCAGGCATGGAACAGCTTCACGGAGGAACTGCTCCACAAAGGTGATGACCCCGACCGCCGTCAACCCTGGCGCGATGCCGCCGCAACCACTCCCGGTGTGCGCAGCCTGCCGCTCAATGAAGTGTCATGGAACGAGGAGGAACGCATCGCTACGCCCGACCCCGAACTCAACCGCGTACTCGGAGGCGGCTTCGTCCCGGGCTCACTGGTACTGGCGGCCGGAGAACCCGGCATCGGCAAATCCACCCTCTTCCTGCAGGACGCCCTGCGCATGCAGGAGACCACCACCCTCTACATCTGCGGAGAGGAGAGCGGGCAGCAAGTCAAGATGCGCGCCCAAAGACTGAGACTCCAACACGACCGGTTCTACCTCCTGCCCGAGACTGACACGGGGGCCATCTTCAAGGAGATCGCACGCCTCCAGCCTGGACTCGTCATCGTCGACTCCGTCCAGACCCTGCAATCACCCTACCTCGACTCGGCCGCAGGCAGCATCCCGCAAATACGGGAATGCACGGCCGAGTTCCAGCGCTTCGCCAAGGAGACTCGGACACCCGTCATCCTCATCGGACACATCACCAAGGACGGCGGCATCGCAGGACCAAAGCTCCTCGAACACATGGTCGACACGGTCCTCCAGTTCGAAGGCGACCGCCACCACGCCTACCGCATCCTACGCACCACCAAGAACCGCTTCGGCTCCACCTCCGAACTGGCGATATACGAGATGACGGGCGAGGGCATGCGCCCCGTCACCAACCCCTCCGACATCCTCATCCACCACAAGGAACAACCCCTCAGCGGCATCGCCATCGCCGCAGGCATGGAAGGACTCCGCCCCCTCCTGATGGAAGTGCAGGCGCTCGTCACACCCTCCGTCTACGGCACGCCCCAGCGCACCGTCGCGGGCTTCGACCTGCGCAGGCTCCAACTGCTGCTCGCCGTCCTCGAGAAAAGAGGCGGCTTCCACTTCGGCACCCGAGACGTCTTCGTCAACATCGCCGGAGGCCTCAAGATCGAAGACCCGTCCATCGACCTGGCCATGGTCTGCGCCCTCCTCAGCTCCTATCAGGACATCCCCCTACACCCGGGCACCTGCTTCGCCGCAGAAGTAGGCCTCAGCGGCGAGATACGGCCCGTCAACCGCATCGACCAGCGCATCTCCGAAGCCGAGAAGCTGGGCTTCGAACGGATCGTCGTCAGCCGCTACAACCGAAAGGCCGCCGAGGCGCATCCGACCGACATCGAAGTGATAGGGGCCGAGACCGTCGAGGATGTCTACCGCATGCTCTTCCCCTGAGCCCGCCATCCTTCCAGTAAAAAACATTCCGGGAGGGGAAAAACCTCCTGACTCGCGAATCGTTCATCGCTAGCTTCGCCCGCCATGAACGCATTCCTGCGAGACCTCGACCTGCCGCACGCCCTTGGAGCCCTCTTCTTCCCCCACCGCTGCCCGGGTTGCGGTGACACCCTGCATGGACGAAGGGAATGCGTCTGCCCGGAATGCCTGTCCCGCTTCCCGGAGACGGGCTTCGCCTCACAGCCCGACAACCCTGTCGAAAGGCTGTTCTGGGGGAGGGTGGCCCTCGACGCCGCCACCAGCCGCTACTATTTCACGGGCGACTCCGCCATGCAGGGCGCCCTGCATGCACTGAAATACCAGGGCGACAAAGCCACGGGAACGCTGCTGGGCAGACTGCTGGGCCATTCCCTGGCCGACGCCGGGCGCTTCAACGGCATCGATGCACTCATACCGATGCCGCTGCATCCCAGGAAAGTAAGGCTGCGCGGCTACAATCAGGCCGAAATCATCGCCCGCGGGGTCAGCGACGTCACGCACATCCCGGTCATCATGCATGCGCTCTCCCGAAAGAAGCATACCGACACGCAGACGAAAAAGTCGCGGCTCGAACGGTGGCGCAATGTGTCGGAGGCCTTCAGCCTGGCGGATTCCGGCGTCCTGGAAGGCCGGCGCCTGCTGCTCGTCGACGACGTCGTCACCACCGGTTCCAGCCTGGAGGCCTGTGCAACATTGATTTGGACCTCAGGCTGCAAGGGCCTTTCCATAGCCACCGTGGCCTTTGCAGAACGATGAGGTCGAAGGACTACCTTTGAATGCCATGTCCTCCGTCCGCGCTTTCCCCATCCTCGCAGGCCTCGCCATGGCGTGGCTCGCAGGCTGCCTCAAGGACGTCTCCACCGGGCGGACGGCCGATTCCTTCCGAATCGGCGCCGACACCCTCCGCTTCGACACGCTGTTCGCGACGATGGGCTCCCCCACGGCCGGCTTCGTCATCGCCAATCCCGACCGCGGCACCCTCCGCATCGAAGAGGTCCGGCTCATGGGCGGCACGGCCTCTCCATACCGCATCAACGTAGACGGAACCCCGGGACCCGTCGCCGGACCTTTCGACATCGAAGGCGGCGACAGCCTTCACGTGTTCGTCACGGTCCGGATGCCGACAGGTCCATCGCCCCTCCCCTTCCTCGTGTCCGACAGCATCCGTGTCCGGTCCTCCGGCCGTGCCCGTAGCGTCATCCTCGAAGCCTATGGGCAGAACGCGAGGTTCCTTCGCAACACCGTCGTGGAGCGTGATACGCGCTTCGACGATACCCTGCCCTACGTGGTGCTGGGCGCCCTGCAGGTGGCCGCCAACGCCAAGCTGACACTCGCAAAAGGAACACGAATCTACCTCCACGCCGATGCGCCGATCATCGTCGACGGCACGCTGCTCGCAGAGGGCGAACCCGCACGTCCCGTCCTCTTCACGGGCGACCGTCTCGACGAAGGCTATCGCGACCTGCCGGGGTCCTGGCCCGGCATCTACTTCCGTTCGACCAGTACGGGCAACCGCCTCAGCCATGCCATCATCCGAAACGCATACAACGGACTCGCCGCCGAACAGCCCGACCCGAAGGGAGGCTTCAAGCTGACCCTGCGCCAATGCATCATCGACAACGCCGGCGAGGCAGGCATCATCGCGGTGGCCTCCTCCGTCGACGCGGTCAACTGCCTTGTCCTGAACTGCAGCGGCAACATAGCCCTCGGGAAGGGGGGCGACCACCGCTTCGTACACTGCACGGTCGCCAGCTTCTCCAACCGCTT
>RGVM01000394.1 GCA_010027295.1 Chitinophagia bacterium | reverse complement strand
ATGAGGAGGAGGCGGGTTTTCATGGGATTAAGTTAATCGATTTAGGGTTGCAGGCAAAACAGATGCCACGAAATGATTCCGAAAAAGGGAGGGGAACTGGGGGAAAAGGAATGCCGACGCAAGGGCTGGCACAACAGATATGTCAAAACAAATTACCCGGATCCATCCGCAGGAAATCTGCCCAGGGAATGCCGGCTTCACCGACAATGTACACCCGATCCGGAGACATTTTCCGTTGAAAGGAGCTTAACGAGGAGGTGGCCTGGCCATACCCGCTTTTCACTTCTATTCCTATCACCCTCCCATCCCTTTCGATGACGAAGTCGACCTCGTCGTTCCCCTCCCGCCAGTAGTGGACGGTAAAGGATTGCGAATGGGCATGTGCCAGCAGGTGTGCGCCTACGGCCGACTCGACCAATCGCCCCCATTCCCTAGTGTCCGCCGTGGCTTGGCTCAAGTCGGATTCCGACTGAGCTCTAATCAGAGCGGTATTATGCACTTGGAACTTGGGACTTGATCCACGCTTCCGTATCCTGTCGCCGGCGTACTTTTCAAGTCCGGCCAGCAGTCCGGCCGTATCCAGCAGGTCGAGGTAGTGAGAGAGAGTCGTCGTGTTGCCCGCATCGGTCAGCTGTCCCAGTATCTTGGTGAAGGAAAGTATCTGGCCCGAATAGCTGCAGCCGAGTTCGAACAACCGCTTCATTAGCGCCGGTTTGTCAATCCGGGAAAGCATGAGGATATCCCTTGAAATGCTGGTTTCGATGAGGGACTGCCGGACATAGTCCTTCCATCGCCTTTCGTCGCCAATCAACGGGGCGGCTCCGGGGTAACCCCCGAACCATACGAAAGTGCGCGCATCCCATCCGAAGGCTTTATGCATCTCGTCGAATGACCAATGCCCCATGTGTATGGTCTCGAACCTCCCGGCCAGCGATTCCGACAGACCCTTCTGCAAGAGGAGGCGGGAAGATCCGAGAAGCACTACCCGGAGGTCCCTCCTTTCCCGAGTGTCCTCATCCCAGAGCCTTTTCACCACGCTGCTCCAATCCCGTACGTTCTGAATCTCGTCGATGACCAGCAGGAATGGTTCCGTCTCAGCTTGCGCCATGCGTTGCCGCGATGCTGCCCATTGTGTCTCCACCCAGGCGGAATCCACTGCCGGAGCGGTGTCGGCCGCCACAAAACGGTGACCCATTCGGAGCGTTTCCATGCATTGAGACACCAGGGTCGTCTTACCTACCTGCCGTGGCCCCAGGATGACCTGAATGAACCTGCGAGGCTCTTCCAACCTCCGCCTAAGTACTTGTAAATGTGCTCGTTGGAAGGAATCATTCATTTTACTCAATATTCTGAGTAAAATTACTCAATATATTGAGTAAAACAAAAAGCATGAACCATCAGGCCTTCAGCGCCGTTGCCAGGGCGTCTTCCCGCCCTCCTGGATATGCTGCATGAGGAGGGCGTTGAGCCGGTTCCGCACCTCGGGTTCCTCGGAGATGCGGTTGCGGGTCTCCAGCGGGTCGTCGTCGAGGTGGTACAGCTCCTGGGGGGCATACGGGCTGTTCTGTAGCAGTTTCCAGGGACCGACTCTGAGGGCGTGGTAGGCGTTGCCACCGTAGCGTGTCCCGCCTTCGCGGCGTATGAAGTACATCGGGCGGTCGGGGAAATCGGACGACCGGCCCAGGACGATGGGCAGGAAGCTCCTGCCCTCGATGGTACTTCGGGTGTTCGTGGCCGTGAGTTCGAGGAGGGTGGGGACGACATCCATCGTCATCAGCGGCACCTCGGAGGTCGACTGGGCGGGAATGCGTCCCTTCCAAGCGGCGAAGGCAGGCACCCGGAGTCCGCCCTCGTACATGCTCTGCTTCCCGTCGCGCAGGGGGCCGTTGTCGGCCGAGTCGGCGAGGTTGCCGCCGTTGTCGCTGGCGAAGAGGATGAGCGTGTTGTCGAGGCGTCCCGTCTCGCGAAGGGCCTGCACGACGCGGCCGATGCCTGCATCCATGTGTTCGATCAGGGCGATGAGGGCGGCGCGTCGGGGATTGGCGTTCGGCAGGCGTTCCCGCACCCTGTCGAGCCATTCCTGGGGGGGCTGGACGGGGAAATGCGGCGCGTTGTAGGCCAGGTAGAGGAAGAAGGGCTGCGGGGATGCGGCCCGGGAGCGGATGTAGTCGACGGACCATTGCGAGAACAGGTCGGTGGCATGTCCCTGCGGGTCGATCGTGTCGTGATCGAGCCGCATGTAGTTACGTCCGTGACGGCGGTGTTTCCAGTAATCGTCCATCATATCCTCGAGCCAGCCGTGGAAGTGGTCGAAGCCCTTTTCGCCGGGCATGTTGGGCGACTCGAAGCCAAGGTTCCATTTGCCCACGTGGGCGGTGTGGTAGCCTGCGGCCTTGAGAAGGGCCGGCAGGAGGACGGCCTGCGGGTCGAGATATCCCCAGTTGTCGGTCGGGATGGTCCGGATGAGGCCGGGCACGCCCACGCGGTCGGGGTATCTTCCCGTCATGAGCGCGGCGCGGGTGGGTGCGCAAACGGGCGAGTTGGCGTAGAACCGGGTCAGGCGCATGCCGGAGCGGCAGAGGCTGTCGAGGTTGGGGGTGCGCACTTCGGGGGAGCCCTGGCAGGAGAGGTCGTTCCAGCCCAGGTCGTCGGCGAGGATGACCAGGATATCCGGGCGACCGGTCGCCGACTGGGCCCGGGCAGCCGGCGCTGAAACGAGCAGGAGCAGCAGACAGGCGATGGGGGTTGGCATTCTCATGTTGGGGAGACTGGCGGAAGCCGAATATATGCCATCCGTCGGATTGGCCTGCACGGCCACTCTCGGAAAGATTTGAGCGATACGGCCGGAATGATTAACTTCATTAACCATCATGGAGGCATCATTCGTGACCATCGAGGACCAGGGTCTGAGGGACGGGCTGCAGTCGCTGCCGGTGACGGTGCCGACGGCCGTCAAGCTGCGCTGGGCGGGCATGCTCGCCGACGCGGGGCTTCGGCGGCTGCAGGTGGCCAGTTTCGTACACCCGGCGAAGGTGCCGCAGATGGCGGATGCCGAGGACTTGGTACACGGCCTGTCCGGCCTTCCCGGTGTGGTGGTCAGCGCGCTCGTGCTGAACGAAAAGGGCGTCGCGCGCGCCGCCACCACGGGTATCGGGCATGTCGCCGCCTCGCTGTCAGCC
>RGVM01000393.1 GCA_010027295.1 Chitinophagia bacterium | reverse complement strand
GTCCGTCTCGCCCTGTTCGATATAGACGCGCTGCAGGAGGGGGTTGAGGCGTTGTCCCCATTCCACGGCGAGGGTCGTGGCGACGGAGTTCGGGCTGCAACGCATGTCCCAGCGCAGGAGCGTATCGATGGCTTCGCGGAGGGCCGGGGAGAGCGTGGTGTCGGATGTTCGTATCCTGCCGAGTGCCGGCACGAGTGTCTCGAAGGCTGTGAGGCGGTTGTCGTAGCCCGCTTCGATGAGTTTGTCGAGGGTGAGGTGGTGCAGTCCGTCGAGTACGCGGACGGCGTTGACGCCGCGGAAGTTCTCGCCGTCGGGCGCCATGTAGGGGGGATAGGCTTTTCTATCGGGACTCTGGCTGCCGGCGGCGGTGAAGGGCGTGGAGTTGCAGTTCTGGATCCAGCCGTTGGTCGGGTTGTGTAGCTGGACCGTTTCCGTGGCGGGGTGCAGTCCCTTCCATTCGGTGCGTGAGGTGCTGCCGTCGACGGTACGGCCCCAGTCGAAGGCCGTGTCGCGCCGGGGCATATAGTTGCCGTGCCAGTAGGCGATATTGCCCTTGTCATCGGCGAAGACCGTGTTGTTGGAGGTGTTGCCGCGCAGGGCCATCACCTTTTTATACGCATCATGTCCGGCGGCCTTGGTGCGCAGCCAGCTCTGCTCGAGGCTGTTGCGGGCGCGGTTATAGGAACGGACGCTGAGCCAGGTGTCGTCGTTCTCCCGGCCCATGACGGGACCGTGGTGGGTGTGGTGCACTGGGAAGCTTCTTTCGCGTAAGGAGGAGCCTTCGCGGAATCGGATGATGACCTGGCGGGTACGAACGGGCCTGAGGCCGCCATCGTAGCGGTAGAAGAGTTTCCCGTCTTTCCGAACCATCTGCTCCGCATAGACGTCTGCCACGTCGGCGTTACTGGAGGTGTGCATCCAGCCGCAGTGCTCGTTGAATCCCTGGTAGATGAAGAACTGTCCCCAGGTGACGGCACCGTAGGCGTGGAGGCCCTGGCCGCTGACCATCTGCACCTCGGGTCGGAAGTAGAAGGTGGTGTGCGGATTGATGTAGAGCATGGCATGTCCGGAGGCCGTGCGGGAGGGGGCGATGGCGAAGCCGTTGGAGCCGAGGGTTTCGCGGAGGGCCTGCCGGTCGGCCGTAGCGGCGGCTGATGGCGCCGTGCCGGTGTAGAAGCGTCTGACGTCGTTGGGCCCCAGGTGTCCCGTGCTGATGGCGCCGATGCTGCCGTCGGTCCACAGCAGCGGGTACCAGGGCTGGAAGCGTTTGATGAGTGCGGGTTTGGTGTCGGGGTGGGTGTGGAGGTAGAAGTTCATCCCGTCGGCCCAGGCGTCGAGCAGTTCCCGGAGCCAGGCGGGGGAGGAGCGGTAGTCGGCCACGGCCTCGGCCGAGTCGATGAGCATGCGGACGTAGAGGTCCTTCCAGATGTCTTCGGGGCCGTTGACTTCGGCGAGGCGGCCGAGTTTTTCGATGTAGTTCATCTCGACGCGTGGGAAGTCGTCCTCGCACTGGGCGTAGATCAGGCCGAAGACGGCGTCGGCGTCGGTCTTGCCGTAGATATGCGGGATGCCCCATTTGTCGCGTATGATCTCGGTGCGTGCGGCGCGCTGCTGCCAGCGGCTCCGTTCCGACGGCGAGGCCGGCTGGGCATGGGTTGGCAGGAATGCTGAGAACTGCAGGACGAAGGCCAGTTGGAGGATGCGTTGCATAATGTATAGCAGGCAAGTTTCGCCTTATCCGAAGATAGCCCAATCCGTTGCATGGTTATTCCGGCAAGGGATTTTTGGGGCGTGGGTGATGCCGGGAATCTGTTGCGTGTAGTCGGCCCTGTATGTCGGTTTTGGGGCACGGCTCCCTACCTCGAAGGGGTCTATGATGCCAGTGTGTAAGGTCCGTCTCACTCCTCACGCAATATCTCCAATGGCGGCCGGTTCACCACAAATCGGCTATTCGCCAGCCCAATCCCCACCGTCAGCGCGCATACGGCTGCGAATGCCTCGAAGGCCACCAATAGGTCCGGTCGGAAAGCCGTCTCGAACACGAACCGCGCCAGTGCCCAGCTGCCGGCCATGGAGATGAGCACGCCCGTGAAGGCTGCCAGCGCTCCAAGGAATAGGTACTCGAGGCCGTTGATGGCGAGCACCTGCCGCCGGTCAGCGCCGAGGGTGCGCAGCAGGACACTCTCCCGCATCCGCTGGTAGCGACTGATCATGACGGACGCGATCAGCACGACGATGCCCGTGCAGAGGCAGAACATAGCCATGAAGCGAATGACGGTCCCGATCTTTTCGAGGAGGGTGTCGACGACGCTGAGGACGAGGCCGAGGTCGATGATGGAGATATTGGGGAAGTCGCGCACCACCGCCTGCTGGAAGGCGGCCGAACTCTTTTCGTCGGGTGTGCGTGTCACCAGGACGTGGAACTGCGGCGCCTTCTCGAGGACGCCGGTGGGGAACACGACGAAGAAGTTGGTCTGCACGCGGTTCCATTCCACGTCGCGCAGACTGCCCACCAGCGTCTGGATGCGCATGCCCTGTACGTTGAAGGTGAGGGTGTCGCCCACCCGGATATGGTTGCGGTCTGCGAGCTTCCGCTCCACGGAAACATACACGGGTGCACTGCCTCCTTCCCAGCGGCCCTTCCATTCTCCCTTTACAATCTGTTCGGTGGGTGTGAGCGTGTCACGGAAGGTGACGCGGTACTCGCGCGTGAAGATCCATCGCTGCATGTCGATGGTGCTGTCGCGCGCCAGCTCCTCGGCGCCGATGCCGTTGACGGATTCCAGGCGGGTGGTCACGATGGGCACGGTACCCGTGGCCGTGAGTCCATGGCTGCGCGCCAGCGACAGCACGGTGTCGCGCTGCGTGCTGCGGATGTCGAAGAGCACCATGTTGGGCTGGTTCCCGGAGGCTGAAAGGGATACCCGCTCCAGCAGGATGCCGCGGATAAAGACGACTGTGCAGATGAGCGCGGTGCCAAGTCCCACCGAGAGGATGATGATGGCCGTCTGGTTGTTCGGCCTGTAGAGGTTGGCGAGTCCTTGCCGCCAGACATAGGGCCAAGCGTGCGGGAAGAAGCGGCGTACCGCGCGCATCAGTCCCACGGCCGTGGCCGTCAGCAACAGGAAGGCCACTCCCACGCCAAGCGTGAAGAAGACGGCCCTGCTCCAGGACTTGAG
>RGVM01000392.1 GCA_010027295.1 Chitinophagia bacterium | reverse complement strand
CCGCAGTCCATCCCCATGATGCCGGCGGCACCTGCCCCGGCGCCCCTTCCCGCCCCGGCGCAGTCCTATGAGGCAACCGAGAAGCCGGCCGCAAAGTCGGTGAAGGATGACAACCTGGTCACCATAAAGAGTCCCATGATCGGGACCTTCTACCGCAGGCCCTCGCCAGATAAGCCGCTGTTCGCGGAGGTCGGCGACGAAGTCTCCGTAGGCAAGGTCGTCTGCATCATCGAGGCCATGAAACTGTTCAACGAGATCGAGAGCGAGGTCTCCGGCCGTATCGTGAAGATCCTCGTGGAGGACGCCACGCCGGTGGAATACGACCAGCCCCTCTTCCTGGTGGACCCCTCCTGAGCCGTCCGGGGCGCTATCGCCGGTACGTGTCCGGCCCTCCGGGCCTCCACAACCCATTCCCCATGACCAAGGACAACCGCATCGAATTCAAGAAGATACTTATCGCCAACCGCGGCGAGATCGCCCTAAGGGTCATCCGTACCTGCCGGGAGATGGGTATCAAGACCGTCGCCGTCTACTCTACGGCCGACAAGGACAGCCTACATGTCAAGTTCGCCGACGAGGCCGTCTGCATCGGACGCCCTGCCAGTGGTGACTCCTACCTGAATATCCCGCATCTCATGGCGGCGGCCGAAATCACCAACGCCGACGCCATCCATCCCGGCTATGGCTTCCTCGCCGAGAACGCCCGCTTCTCGGAAATCTGCGCCGAGTCGGGCATCAAGTTCATCGGTCCCACCCCCGACCAGATCCGCTCCATGGGAGATAAGATCACCGCAAAGGAGACCATGATTCGCGCCGGGGTCCCTGTGGTGCCCGGCAGTGGCGGTCTCCTCGAGAGCCTGGACCAGGCCAAGGGCATGGCCCGTGAAATCGGGTACCCCGTCATCCTCAAGGCCACCGCCGGCGGTGGCGGCAAGGGCATGCGCGTGGTATGGGCGGAGTCGGAAATGGAGCGTGCGTACAACACTGCCAAAGCCGAAGCGGCCGCCTCCTTCAAGAACGACGGCATCTACATGGAGAAGTTCGTGGAGGAGCCCCGGCATATCGAAATCCAAGTGGCCGGTGACCGCTACGGCACTGTTTGCCACCTGAGCGAGCGCGACTGCTCCATCCAACGCCGCCACCAGAAACTGGTGGAGGAGTCCCCCTCGCCCTTCATGACCGACGACCTCCGCGAGCGTATGGGGGCCGCCGCCGTCAAGGCCGCCGCCGCCATCAACTACGAGAGCGTCGGCACCATCGAGTTCCTGGTCGACAAGCACCGCAACTTCTACTTCATGGAGATGAACACCCGGATACAGGTGGAGCACTGCGTGACGGAGGAGGTGACCAATTTCGACCTCATCAAGGAACAGATCAAGATCGCCTCGGGTGATGCCATCTCCGGCAATAACTATTTCCCATCGATGCATGCCATCGAGTGTCGTATCAATGCGGAAGACCCCTATAACGACTTCCGGCCCAGCCCGGGTCGCATTACCGTGTTGCACACACCTGGCGGACACGGCATACGTGTCGACTCGCATGTCTATGCAGGATATGTCATCCCGCCCTTCTACGACTCCATGATCGCCAAGATCATCGCCATCGCACGCACGCGTGACGAGGCTATCAACACCATGAGTCGAGCCCTCAGCGAGTATGTCATCGAAGGCGTGAAGACCACCATCCCCTTCCACCAGCAACTCATGCGCAACGAGGACTTCCGGATGGGCAATTTCACCACCAAGTTTATGGACGGGTTCAAGATGGTCTGACGCGTCATCCTGCCAAAGCTTAGCACTCCCGTATCATCTCATACATGTAAAAGGACCATCCGCCCAGGCGGATGGTCCTTTTGATTTGAGATTTGAGTCGGGACAGGCTCAGCGCAGGAACAGCAGCTCGCGGAACTTGGGAAGCTCCCACTGGGAGTCGTCCACCAACAGTTCGAGCTTGTCCACATGGTAGCGGATCTCGTCGAAGTAGGGCTTCACCTTGTCGCAGTAGGCAACGGCCTTATCGCGGGTTCCGGACAGCGCGTTGGCCTGCTTGCGGGCCTCGGTCATCTCGGCGCAGAGCGACTGCACCTTCTGGATGTGCTCCGATATTTCCACCAGTACGCTGTGCTGCGCCTTGTAGGCGGACTCGCCGAGTCCGAGGTCCTTCAGGCCCCTGATGTTGCCGATCAGGACGTTCTGGTAGCGTATGGCCGCCGGCAGGATGTGGTTGCCGGCCAGGTCGCCGATCACACGGCCTTCGATCTGGACGGTCTTGATGTACTTTTCGAGTTCGATCTCATGGCGGGCCTCCAGCTCGCTGTGCGAGTACACCTTGTGCTTCTCGAAGAGGTGCTTGGCCTTCTCGGTCACCATCGGGTCGAGCGCGACAGGGGTCGTCTTGAGGTTGGGCAGTCCGCGGCGGGCAGCCTCCTGCTGCCATTCGTCGCTATAGCCGTCGCCTTCGAAGAGGACCTTCTTGCTGTCCTTGATGTACTGCTTGATGACCTGCATGATGGCCACTTCCTTCTTGTCGCCCTTCTCGATGTGGGCGTCGACCTCCTTCTTGAAGTTGGTCAGCGTCTCGGCCATGATCGTATTGAGGATGGTCATGCCGCTGGCGCAGTTTGCAGAGGAGCCCACGGCGCGGAACTCGAATTTGTTGCCGGTGAAGGCGAAGGGGGAGGTGCGGTTGCGGTCGGTGTTGTCGAGCAGCAGCTCGGGGATGCTCTTGTGGATATCGAGTTTGAGCATGACCTCGTCCTGCTCGTCGAACTTGTCGCCCACACGGCTCTCCACTTCGTTGAGCACCTTGGTGAGGAAGTGTCCGATATAGGCGGAGATGATGGCCGGGGGTGCTTCGTTGGCGCCCAGGCGGTGGTCGTTGCCTGCGGAGGCGACGGCCGCGCGCATCAGATCCGAGTTGTCATGTACGGCCTTGATCGTGTTGACGAAGAACGCCAGGAACATGAGGTTTGTCTTGGGCGTGCGACCCGGTGCCAGCAGGTTGATGCCGGTGTCGGTGGCCATGCTCCAGTTATTGTGCTTGCCGCTGCCGTTGATGCCGGCGAAGGGCTTCTCATGTAGGAGCACCTTCAGTCTGTGGCGCTTTGCGACGCGGCTCATCACGTCCATCAGGAGCGTGTTGTGGTCGACCGCCAGGTTCAGTTCCTCGAAGATGGGGGCGCACTCGAACTGGGCGGGGGCGACCTC
>RGVM01000391.1 GCA_010027295.1 Chitinophagia bacterium | reverse complement strand
ACGGGATGGGCCGAGACGGCGGGATCACCGGCCAGGGTGCGAACCAGGAGACCGAGGCGCCCGTGGGCCGGTTCTGGGCATCCCATAGGCCCCAGGTGCTCCACTCGTAGCCGGGTGCGTTGCGGATCTCGGCCTGGATGGCGTCGCGGGTGGAGAAGGCCTGGAAGGGCTTTTGGATCTGGCCCGAGGCGGCGGCCAGGGCCCGCAGGGGACGGATATCGTCCAATACCCAGAGTGCCCTGCCGAAAGTGGCGATGACCAGGTCGGCCTCCCTTTCCTGGATGACCATGTCGAAGGTCGAGACCGGGGGGAAGCCGTTCTTCCACTGTTCGAAGGAGGAACCGTTGTTGAGGCTCACCCAGAGGCCCTGTTCGGTGCCTAGGAAGACGAGGTTGGGTTCCGTCGGATCCTGTAGCACGCAGAGGGCGTATCCTTTCACCTTGCGTTCGTCGACCAGGCGCGTCCAGGTCTTGCCGTAGTCGGTTGTCCGGAACACGTAGGGCTTGAAGTCGCCCCTCCGGTAGTCGTTGGCCACGACGAAGGCTTCTGCGGGATTGTGTCGCGAGGCTTGTATCTGCGGGATCCAGGCGCCCAGCGGCATGCCGGGGATGCGTCCGCGGAAGTTTGTCCAGGTTTTCCCACCGTCACGGGTGAGTTGCACGTTACCATCGTCGGTACCCACCCAGACAACACCCTTCTCCCTGGCGGAGGGGGCGATGGTGAGGATGGTGCAGAAGTTCTCGGCGCCCGTGATGTCGAGGGTCAGGCCGCCGTTGCGGCTCTGGTCCGTCTTGGCGGAGTCGCTGGTGGTGAGGTCTCCCGAGATCGTCTGCCAGCTGGCGCCCTTGTCAGGGCTGCGATGCAGGTACTGGCTGCCGAAGTAGATCGCCGACCGGTCGAAGGGGTCCTGTGCGATGGCGGCGTTCCAGTTGAAGCGGAGTTTCGTCTTCAGGTCGGGCGCGGGCGGCTTGATATACCACTGTTCTCCCGTCTTGACATGGTAGCGGCCAACGGAACCACCCTGGCTCATGGCATACACCCAGTCGGCGTCGTCCGGGTCGGGCATGACGTCGAAGCCATCGCCGCCCCAGACGCTCTCCCAGTAGTAGTTGCGGATGCCGCCCTGTATCCAGGTATAGGCGGGACCGCGCCAGCTCCCGTTATCCTGCATGCCACCCATGACGTGGTAGGGCGTCTCATCGTCGACATTGACATGGTAGAACTGTCCCACGGGAATTTTCTCGTCGAAATGCCAGGTAGCGCCCCTGTCGCGTGAGATGCCGATGCCGCCATCGTTCCCCTCGATGATATGACTGCCGTCCTTGGGATGGATCCAGAAGGCGTGGTGGTCGGGGTGGATGCCGTTGTAGGGGATGACGACGTTGAAGTTCTTCCCGCCGTCCTCGCTGACGGAGATCATTTGATACACGAGCCAGAGGCGGTTCTCGTTATGGGGGTCGCAGGCGATGTCCTGGAAGTAGAAGGGCCGGTTGGTCACCCACTGCGTCTCGCTGTTGACGAGAGTCCAGTGGTTACCACCGTCGTCGCTCCGGTAGAGCCCGTTCTTCTTCGCCTCCACGAGGGCGTAGACGCGATTCGGATTGCTGCGCGATATGGCCAGTCCGATGCGGCCGTAGTCGCCCTCTGGAAGGCCCTCCTCGCTGCCGAGCTTCTTCCAGCTCTTGCCGCCGTCGACGGTCATATAGAGACCGCTGCCGGATCCGCCGCTCATGATGCTCCAGGGCGTTCGGCGGTGCTGCCACATTGCCACGAACAGCTTGTTGGGATTGGAAGGGTCCATGACCATGTCGGCCACGCCCGAAGTGTCGTTCGTGTGGAGGATCAGGCTCCAGGTCGCTCCGCCGTCGGTCGTCTTGTAGACCCCGCGCTCGGGATGCTCCGAATAGGGATTCCCGATGGCGCCCGCATAGACGGTGCCCGGTTGGGAGGGGTCTATGAGGATGCGATGGATGTTCCGGGTCTTTTCGAGACCCATGCATTTCCATGTCTTGCCGCCGTCAAGGGTCCGGTAGATGCCCTCCCCGAGGTTGAGCGAGTTCCGGGGATTGCCCTCGCCGGTACCTACCCACACGACGGAGGGATTGCTTTGCTGGATGGCGAGCGAACCAATGTTCAGGATGGGTTGTTCGTCAAACATGGGTGTCCAGGAATCCCCGCCATTGACGGACTTCCAGACGCCTCCTGACGCGGAGCCTATCCAGACGACCCTCGGATCGTCGGTGACCGCGTCTATGGCGGTGATACGGCCACTCATGCCGGCGGGGCCTATGTTGCGCGGCTTCCAGTCCTTGAAGCGGGAGAGCTCCGCCTTCTGTGCGAATCCGGAGAGATGACAGATCGCCATGATGGCGATGAGCGACGAAAGTTGTCCGAAGGAAAGACATCCAACCCTCATGGCAATAGTATTAATTTCGCGGAAATTAGTCATTAATCCATAAGTCACACCATCGTAAAAAACCATCACATGCAAAGAATCCTCGCTTCTCTCCTGGCGTTCAGCGCTATTGTCGTCACTTCTACCACCACTTCGGCTCAATCCACCAAGTGGGCCGTCGACAAGGCGCACTCCAATGTCAAATTCACCGTCACCCACATGGCCATCTCCGAAGTGGACGGAAACTTCAAGTCCTTCGATGGCACCCTCGAGAGCGCCAAGCAAGACTTCTCCGACGCCAAGATCCAGTTCAGCATCGACGTGGCCTCCATCGGCACCGACAACGAGAACCGCGACAACCACCTCAAGGGAGACGACTTCTTCAATGCCGCCCAGTTCCCGAAGATCAGTTTCACCAGCACCTCAATGAAGCCCCTCGGCGGCAACAAGTACCAGCTGACCGGCACCATGACCGTACGCGACGTGACCAAGACCGTCACCTGGGATGTCACCTATGGCGGCATCATGAGCACACCGCGTGGCCGCAAGGCCGGCTTTAAGGCCAAGGCCACGATCAACCGCTTCGACTACAACCTGAAATGGAACCGCGCCATGGAAGCCGGCGGACTCGTCGTGGGTGAGAACGTCGATGTCGTGCTGAACATCCAGCTCAACGAGGTCAAGTAAGCCTCGCCCCCTTTCATCTATTGCATTAGGGCCGGTGGCGACTCCCACCGGCCCTCTCATTTTCCGAACTGGATAAAAACCTCCGCCGGTCCGCCACCGGCGGATGGCAACACCCTTGGAGGGTGGGG
>RGVM01000040.1 GCA_010027295.1 Chitinophagia bacterium | reverse complement strand
GGGGTTCTCAGGACATAGGGGGGTCAAAACCTGGGTTGGCCATCATGACGGAAATCAGTTTTTGTTTTGACGGGCGTCATTCCACCCCCCTGGGGCTGCTTATAGTTTTGACGCCCAGACTCCACCTGTATGAGCGTGTTCGTCATCCTGATTGCCGCGAGCATCCTGATTGCTGGGGGCTTCCTGCTGGCCTTCCTCTGGTCGGTACGCGACGGTCAGTACGATGACGACTACACTCCGTCGGTCCGCATGCTGTTCGACGATGGTCCCGCAGGGGAGGATGACACCTCAACCCTTGCGAACAACCAAAACCGTAGAGATGCAGATCGACAAGTTCAGTTATGACAACCGGATCGTCCGGGATTTCGCCTATGCCACCATGATTTGGGGTGTCGTGGGCATGCTGGTCGGCCTCTGGGTCGCCCTGCTAATGGTATTCCCCTCGTGGAACCTGGGGGGCATCCCCGCCGGAAAGGAGACCATCGGGCTGTCATTCGGCCGCCTCCGCCCCCTGCACACCAACGCGGTGATATTCGCTTTCGTCGGCAACGGCATGTTCATGGGCGTGTATTACTCCCTCCAGCGGCTGCTGAAGGCGCGCATGGCGAGCGACCTGCTGAGCCGCATCCATTTCTGGGGATGGCAGCTCATCATCGTGGCCGCCGCCGTCACGCTCCCCCTGGGATTCACCACCGGCAAGGAGTATGCGGAGCTCGAACTGCCGATCGACATCGCCATCACGCTCATATGGGTCGTCTTCGGCGTCAATATGTTCTGGACGATCCTCAAGCGCCGCGAGCGGCACCTCTACGTGGCCGTCTGGTTCTACATCGCCACGCTGGTGACGGTGGCCGTGCTGCACATCGTCAACTCCTTCGGTTTCCCGGCCTCGCTGTTCAAGAGCTACTCCGCCTACGCCGGTGTCCAGGACGCGCTGGTGCAGTGGTGGTACGGCCATAACGCCGTGGCCTTCTTCCTGACCACGCCCTACCTCGGGCTCATGTACTACTTCATGCCGAAGGCCGCCAACCGGCCCGTCTACTCGTACCGACTCTCCATCATCCATTTCTGGGCGCTCATCTTCCTCTATATATGGGCCGGCCCGCACCACCTTCTCTACACCTCGCTGCCAAACTGGGCGCAGTCGCTCGGCGTTGTCTTCAGCTTCACGCTCATCTTCCCCAGCTGGGGCGGGATGATCAACGGGCTGCTTACTCTGAGAGGCGCCTGGGACAGGGTTCGGGAGGACGTGATCCTGAAGTTCATGGTCGTCGCCGTTACGGCCTACGGCATGGCCACCTTCGAAGGCCCGATGCTCTCCCTCAAGAACGTGAACGCCATCAGCCACTTCACCGACTGGATCATCGCGCATGTGCATGTCGGCGGACTGGGGTGGAATGGCATGCTGACCTTCGGCATCCTCTACTGGCTGTTCCCGCGGATCTTCCGGACCGAGTTGCATTCGAATCGGCTCGCCAACATGCATTTCTGGGTCGCCACCCTGGGCATCCTCTTCTACGCCGTGCCGATGTACTGGGCCGGCTTCAAGCAGAGCCTCATGTGGAAGGAGTTCACCGACGCAGGCCAGCTGAAGTACCCGTTCCTGGAGACGGTGACGCAGCTCCGCGGCTTCTACGCGATGCGCGCCTTCGGCGGGACCCTCTACCTCATCGGCTCCATCCTCGGCGTGTACAACCTCTTCCAAACGGCCGCGAAGGGCTCCCTGCTCGCTGACGAGCCCGCTTCGGCCCCGGCCCTCGAGCGTGCCTATGCAGCACATGGCAGCGAGCATTGGCACCGATGGATCGAGCGGAAGCCGGTGCAGTTCATGGTACTCACACTCATCGTGGTCCTAGTCGGCGGCATCGTGGAACTGATCCCGACCTTCCTCATCCGCACCAACGTGCCCACCCTCTCCAGCGTCAAGCCTTACTCCCCGCTTGAGCTGCATGGTAGGGACATCTATGTGCGGGAGGGTTGCTACACCTGCCATTCGCAGATGATACGTCCCTTCCGCTCCGAGACGGCTCGCTACGGGGAGTACTCGAAGGCGGGGGAGTTCGTGTACGACCACCCCTTCCAGTGGGGTTCGAAACGGACGGGGCCCGACCTGGCCCGTGAAGGTGCGGGCAACAACCGGAAGTCGGACTCCTGGCACTACAACCACTTCGAAGACCCGCAGTCCCTCTCGGCAGGCTCGATCATGCCCTCCTACGCCTTCCTGCTCGACAGGGAGATGGACACGGCCAGCGTGCCGGCCCGCATCCGCGTCATGCAGCGACTGGGCGTTCCCTATCCCAGGGGTTATGACCGACAGGCCAACGCCGACCTCATGCACCAGGCTGAGAAGCTGCGCGCTAGCCTCGCATCCGATGGTATCCAGACGCCTGCGAACCGCGAGGTCATCGCACTGATCGCCTACATGCAGCGCCTCGGCACCGACATAGGCAAGTCCACGACCGCACAAAACCAATGACATGTCCAAGATCGTATCGCAATACGCCGACCAGCTGTCACTCATCGGCATCTACCCGGTCATAGCCCTCATCCTCTTCATGGCCGTCTTCGCCGCCGTGCTGGTGCAAGTGTCCATGATGGAACGAGCCGATTTGCGCGAACTGTCCAAGCTACCGCTGGATATGAATGACGACCCGGAAACCCTTAACGAACAAACCCACTGACATGCGTTCCACCCACAAGACCGGCCTTAGGAGAAAGGCGGCCGTATCCGGACTGGCACTGCTCTCCGCCCTCACCTCCCTTGCGCGGGGCGGTGGAGTGGCCCCCTCGACGCAGCCGCAGACCAACTGGCTCGAGATGCTGCTCATCTTCATAGCCATCGTGCTGCTCTTCGTGATATGGGGCCTGGGTCAGGCCCTTCTCGCCTTCGCCCGCCAGCTCTCTGCGAAGCGGAAGGCGGCTGGAACCGCCACGATCCTGCTGATCATGCTCACGGCACTATCCGACGACCTACCCGCGCAGACGTCGTCAGCCCCCTCCGCCCACTTTGGAGGACTCTCGGAATGGCAGTTCTACCTCCTTGCCGGCGTCATCGGACTGGAAGTCGTCGTCATCTGTTTCCTCGCCTTCCTCGCCCGCCGCATGTACCGCACACTCACCGGGGCCGATGAGCGTCTTGTTGTGGAGCATGTGCGCGAGAATCGATTGTCGGTATGGTGGAGTCGACTCGACAGGGGGCTCATGACAAGGGCCGTGCCCGTGGAACGCGAGGCCGACGTGATGCTCGATCACGACTATGACGGCATCCGCGAGCTCGATAATGCCCTGCCGCCCTGGTGGAAATGGGGCTTCTACGTCACCATCGTCATCGGCTTCGTGTACCTCTTCCACTTCCATGTCTTCGGGACGGGGAAGGACCCCGCGCAGGAATATGCCGCTGAGATGGCTTCAGCGCGGGAACAGGAGGAACTCTACAAGGCCCGCACCAAGGACCTGGTGGACGAGAACACGCTCACCCCCTCCGATGCCGTCGGGTTAGCAGCCGGAAAGGCGCTCTTTACCCAGAGCTGCGTCGCCTGTCATGCGCCTGACGGCGGAGGTGGCATCGGTCCAAACCTCACTGACAACCACTGGATCCACGGTGGTAGCCTGAAGGACGTGTACAGGACCATCAAGCTGGGATACCCCGAGAAGGGCATGCAGGCATGGCAGACATCCTTCAGTCCCGTGCAGATGAAGCATCTCGCAACCTATGTGAAGTCGCTGGCGGGCACCCGGCCCGCCAACCCAAAGGCGCCACAGGGAGACCCCTACTCTGAGACACACGCCGCCCCGGACTCCGCATCGGCCATCCAATGAACCCTGCCATGCCAGACAGATCAGAAGAGGCGGCAGGCCTGAAGCGGCAGTCGATGGACCAGTCGTTCCGCGACACCATCGCCACCATTGACCGGAAGGGGCAGCGCAACCGTATCTTCCCGAAACGTCCTTCCGGGCCGCTGTATCACCGGCGGACCATCGCAAGCTTCATATACCTGGCCGTCTTCTTCACGCTCCCGTTCATCGAGAGAGGTGGAGAACCGCTGTTCATGGTCAACGTCTTGAAGCGGAAGTTCATCCTGTTCGGACAGATCTTCGGACCTGAGGATTTCTTCATCTTCATGCTGGGGATGCTCACCTTCATGGTGTTCATCATCGTCTTCACTGTCGTCTTCGGTCGCGTCTTCTGCGGATGGGCCTGCCCGCAGACGGTGTTCATGGAGATGGTCTTCCGCAAGGTGGAGTACTGGATCGACGGCGATGCGGCACAGCAGCGACGCCTGAAGGAGATGCCATGGAACGCGTACAAGATCCGGAAGCGGGCCCTGAAGGTTGTCGTTTTCTGGCTGCTGTCATTCGTCATCGCCCATTTCTTCATGGCCTATCTGATCGGGATGGACGAGGTGAGGCGCTACCTGCACGAGGGCGTCGGGGCGCACATGGGGACCTTCGCCGCGGTGGTCGTCTTCAGCACCGTCTTCTTCTTCGTCTTCCACTGGTTCCGCGAGCAGGTCTGCATCGTCGTCTGTCCTTATGGACGACTGCAGGGTGTGTTGCTAGACAAAGACTCGATCGTGGTGGCCTACGACTACGTCCGCGGTGAGCCCCGGGGCAGGGCCGTAAAGGGAAAGGCGGATATGGGCCGTGGTGATTGCATCGACTGCGCCGCCTGTGTGCGGGTGTGTCCCACGGGCATCGACATCCGCAGCGGGACCCAGCTCGAGTGCGTCAACTGCACGGCCTGCATCGACGCCTGCGACGACATCATGAAGGCCGTCGGCAAGCCGACACGGCTGATACGCTTCGCATCGGAGAACAACGTGGCGAAGGGGGAGCGCCCCCGCATCACGGCGAGGATGGTCGCCTATTCGGCCGTGCTCGTCGGGCTGGTCGTGGCGTTGGCAGTGATGCTCGCCACGCGGAAGGACGTCGACGTGACGATCCTTCGGGCCTCGGGCAGCCTGTACCAGGAGATGCCCGACGGACGCATCGCCAACTTGTACAACGCCCGGATGGCCAACAAGACGCGCCGGGAGATCCCCCTGACACTTCGCCTCACCGGCATCCGCGGGGAGATAGCGCTCGTCGGCAAGGGCATCGTGGTGGGGCGGGAAGCCTATGGCACGACCACGTTCATCGTGAAAGTACCCAAGGATGAAATCCGGAAGCGGAGGACGCCCTTCCATCTGCAGGTGTTGGAGGAGGGCCGTGTGATCAGCGACTTGCCTGTGACATTCATCGGCCCTGTGGGGCGATGATAATCTAAAAAACAAATTAAATACAAGCAAATGTCATTCGATTGGGGATATAGGATTCTTGCAGTGTACCTGGTCTTTGTGGCCGGGATAGGCTGGATGGTCTATCGTTCCGCCGGCGAGCGGGTCGACCTGGTCACGCCCGACTATTACGAGCAGGAGGTACGCTACCAGGAACGGATTGAGCAGCAGGCGAATGCCGCCGCGCTGTCGGTGCCCGTCTCCGCATCCTTCCGCGAAGGGCGTATCGAGCTGCTGCTGCCACCCGAATTCGGGTCGCGACAGGTGGAAGGCGAACTTACCCTCTACTGTCCTTCCGATGCGGGGAAAGACATCCACGAGCATTTCGCCACGACCGACCGTAAGGCTGTCCTGGTCGTCCCACGTGACCGTTCCGGCTTCCAGGTGCTCAAGCTGACCTTCCGTGCCGACGGTAAGGTCTATCATGTGGAGCGCGACATCCTCATACCCTGATTCATGGCCGAAACGATCGCATCGATCCTTATCCCCGGTTTCCTGATAGGTGTCGCCGGCAGCCTGCACTGCATGGGCATGTGTGGTCCGCTGGCGCTGGCCCTTCCCAGCCCGATTGGTGGAATGGGGAGACGGTTGGCAGGCGTGCTGCTGTACAATGTGGGCAGGATGCTGACCTATGCGGCCTATGGCGCCCTGTTCGGCGCAATCGGAGGACGCATCGCATGGTTCGGCTGGCAGCAGCGAATTTCCGTGGGGTTGGGTATCGCGCTCCTATGCTACTTGCTGCTGTCCGGTCGACGTCCCCGGATGGCCTCCTGGCGGCTGACCCCGGTTGCCCTGGCCCGGTTGCGTACGCAACTTTCCAGGCATCTGTTTGACCCGCGTCCGGAGGCAAGGCTCCTGGCAGGCATCCTCAACGGGTTGCTGCCCTGCGGGCTTGTCTATATGGCGCTTGCCGGCGCCGCCCTTGCGGGTTCCGTATGGGGTGGCATGGGCTTCATGGTCTCTTTCGGCCTTGGCACCCTGCCCGCCATGGCGGGACTGATGCTGACCGGCGGACTTCTGCGGCCAGGCCTCCGCAGGGAACTGTCGAGGGCCTATCCCGCCGTCCTCGCCGTAATGGCCTGCCTGCTCATCCTGAGAGGCCTGAACCTGGGCATCCCCTTCGTCAGCCCCTCCCTGCGGCTGAGCGGCACCACTCCGGTGGAATGCCATTGACATGACCGATGTCAGTGTTTCGAATGATCCCGGTTATGGAAATTGCAAGCCTTTCTGATTCAATTTGTTTCATTTATATCAAATAAGTATAAAATAAATGATTCCAAGGTTCCTGGGTTGTCCGGGACCCTGGACTGAGGGGTGTCATGGAAAGGCAGCATGAGGGGCATGAGGGCCAGGGAGGTACGGGCATACCGATAACCTACCCGGGTGGGTGGGGTGTTTCTGCGGAAATTACCGCCCACGCTCGGCTATGGCACCAGTTCCATGAGGAGACCATGGCCTGGCTGAGGAGCCTCGAGTTCCTCCGGCAGGAGAACAGCCATCTGAAAAACCGGCTTGCGGAGGTGGTGGATGGGAGCACCGATAGGGACTTCCTGGCGCATGCGGAGCATTTCCAGAACCAGTTCATCATCAAGGACGAGTACCTCGACGAGATGCGTCACGACGTGAACGGGCAGGAGCGCAGCCTGCAGGGACAGGTGCGCAGGAGGGAGACAGGGATGGACGAACGACTGCGACTGGTGCAGCGTAGGCTGAGGGGGCAGATGGATTACCTGGAGCGCGAATTCACTGGGTTGCGAAACCAGTTCAACGACTATATCGACGGTCGCCTCTGAATGTGGAAAGCGACCTTGTCAGGAGGCCTCAGTTCAGCATCGATGCGAGTTTCCTTTCATTGATGATGACGATATTGCCGTCGCGGATCTCTATGAGTTTCTCTGACTTGAAGTCGCTCAGTGTCCGGATCAGCGATTCGGTGGCCGTGCCTGCGATGTTGGCTAGGTCCTCTCGCGAGATATGGATGGCGAAGGGTTCCGAGCCGGGCTTCCGGTATTTGCGCTGGAGGGTGACGAGTGCATCCGCGACGCGCTTTCGGAGCGAGTTGTATGCGAGTCCTAGGAGCTGCTCCTCCTTCTCGGTGATATTGCTGGCGAGCATGCGGATAAAGCGATGTGTGACTTCGGGGTTCTCGTGGATAAGCGATTCGAAGTCTTCGCGGGGGATGATGGCCACTTCGCAGTCCTCCATCGCTTCGGCCGTCTCCTTGTAGGTGGTGTTCTCCAACAGGGATATGTAACCGAAGAAGTCGCCCACGTTGTAGAGTCCGACAGTGAGTTCCTTGCCGTCGTCGTTCGACTTGAATGTCTTGACCTTGCCTTTTTGAACGAAGTAGAGACGAAGGGGGTGGTTGCCTTCGGAGTAGATGATCTGTTTTCGCTTATAGTGGTTGATGTTTCGGCCTTCGGAGAGCGCCTTGAGGGCTTCCTCGTGTCCGGCGTCGTGCATGAGTTCGCCAATACCCTGCATGTTGCGGGCGTATTCCTTGCGCAGGAGTTCGGACTTCTTCAGCCGTCGTTCGATGGCGTTGAGCAGTTCGATGTCGGTGAAGGGCTTGGTGATGTAGTCGTCGGCCCCCATCTCCATGCCGGTGCGGAAGTCGCTCCGCTCGGCCTTGGCGGTGAGGAAGATGAAGGGGATGTGTCGGAGTTTCTCGTTCTTGTTGAGCAGGTGTAGGACACCGTACCCGTCGAGCACGGGCATCATGATGTCGCAGATGATGAGGTCGGGGCGTTCCTGCAGGGCCTTCTCGACGCCGATCTTACCGTTCTCGGCGGTCACGACCCTGTAGTCGGCCAGTTCCAGGATCTCGGCGGTGTTCTCCCGCACTTCCAGGTTGTCTTCGATGATCAGGATGGTGCTCATGCGTTGAATTGTACGGTGAAGGTGGTGCCCTGTTCCAGCTCGCTCTCGACAGTGATGCTGCCCTGCATCAGTTCAGCGTATTTGGAGACGATATGCAGTCCGAGGCCGGTGCCCTGGATGTTGGTGGCGTTCTTTCCGCGGAAGAAACGCTCGAATAGATGCTTGCGGTCATCTTCCGAGATGCCGATGCCATGGTCCCGCACGCGGATGGACGAGCGGCCGCCGTCGACCGCCGTCTCCACATCGATGGCGGCGCCTTCCGGGGAGAATTTGATGGCGTTAGAGACGAGGTTGATGATGATGTTCCGGAACAGGGAGAGGTCGAGCGTCACGGTCTCTGGACCCTTGTGTGTGACGCGTATGTGCTGTCCGGGCTTTAGGATAGTCTGCATCTCGTTGCAGACGAGTTCGGTGTGCTGCCTTAGGTTGAATTCGGAGGGGTTGACCTGGATGCGGCCCTCTTCGAGTTTGCCAATGGAGAGGAACTCGTTGAGGATGTCGGTGAGGTTGCTGACTGCCGAGCGGATGCGTTGTATGTGCTTGTCGCGTTTGTTCTGTTCTTCGGTGAGGGTGTATTTGCCGACGAGCGACGCCGAGGATAGGATCGTGCTCAGCGGTGTGCGGAACTCATGCGAGGCCATGGACACGAAGCGCGTCTTGAGGTCGCTCAGTTCCTTCTCCTTGCTGAGCGCCTTCTCGAGTTCGTCCCTCGAGTGCTGGAGGACGGCAAGGGTCTCCTGCAGCTGGTGGGTGCGTTGTTCGACCTTGGCTTCCAACGCAGCGTTTAGTTCTTCTATCTCGCGGTTGACGCGGGCCATCTCCATCTGCTGGTCGCGCACGGCCTGTTCGATCTCCTTCCTGCGGGTGATGTCGATGACATAGGCGATGACGAACCGGCCTTCCTCGGTCTGGTAGTGGCCGAGGCTAATCTCGACGGGGAACTCGCTGCCGTCGCGGCGTCGGGCATGCAGGTCCAGTCCCAGTCCCATGGTGCGGTTGACGGGCCGCTGGTGGTAGCGGTCGCGGTAGCCGACATGCCTTTCGCGATATCTGGCGGGGATGAGCTCTTCGATGGCCATTCCCTCTATGGCGTGGGCGGGATACCCGAAGGTCTCACCGGCCATGCGGTTGGCGAGGACGATGCGCCCTCTCCCGTCCGACACGAGGATGGCGATGGTGGAATATTGGAACACGGCTTCGAAACGGAGCTTCTCCCGCAGCAGTTCGCGGTCGGTGCGGTTCAGCCGCTCGATGCCGGCCGCCATGTCAGCTTCCGGCTTGGTGTCCGACATGCCCGTGATGGAGTCCGCATCGGCCCTGTCGGCGTCATCTGTCCGGGCAGGCGACGTTTCCCCGGGGTCGTTCCATACCCGTCCGAAGAACATCAGCTTTCCCATCGCATCGGCGGGCATGAAGGAGCCAATGAGTCGGATATCCGCTTCCGAGTTTCTAGATCTAAGGAGGAAGATGCGGTCGCCGAGGGCGGCCAGCGTGTCGTGGTCTGCCAGTCCGGGCATGGAAGGGCGCAGGATCTCGAAAGAGTCGTGGAAGCCGGTGCCCGAGGCAAGGATGGGCAGAACGGCACCGTCTCTTTCGACAACGGTCAGACTTCTGTCAAGGAGGAAGTAGGCGGGTTGGAGATCCTGCAGGGCCATCTGGGTTGTGTCTCGTCCGGAAGGGCTGTCCATACCCAAGCCGGAAGGGGCTCCGGTGTCACACCGGGTCCTGTATCCATCAGTAAATTAGGTCATTCGGTAGACATGGAACCGGATGTGGGTCCCGGAGCGGGAAAAATGCACATGCGGAAGCCCCGTTCTTCGTCCGACTGCCGTCAGGACTGCCAGCGCAAGAGGATGAAGAAGACCAGTTGGATTAGATAGAGCCTGGCCGGGAAGCGATTGTCGTCAGAGATGCGAAGGCGGGCAGCCAGATGTAGCAGGAGCCAACCTATGAGGAACCACGTGAGGTAGTTTCGAACGGGAATGCTTCCATCGCCGAACCATGTCCAGTACCCGAGCTTTACGGCCACCGGCTCCATCACCCAGTCGAAGAAGGTGGCCAGCAGGGCGCCGGTCAACGGGATGGCCCATTGGGTGCGGCTTGTATCCCTGGGGTCGTCCATGCCGGCTTCTCCCCTTTTCAATGCCGATACCAGTCGCGCCGCGATGCCGGAGGAGGCGCGCAGGGTGAGGAACCAGTTGCAGCCGATCAGCAGGGGTACGCCGAGGATGCCGGGCCCGAGCACAGTGCCATAGGCGTAGTTCCCGAAGAGGATGCCGGTGTGGGTGCCGACGATCTCGGAGGCCATGCCCACCATCCAGGCTGTGGCGAAGTATGTCAGTAGGTTTCGGGAGGGCTCACGCTCAGTCCAAAGGGCGAAGAGGAGCATCACCAGGAGGTTGACCGGCGTCATTCGGACGAACCATTCGGCCCCTAGAAGGATGCCTATCGCCCCGGCGACATGGATGACGATGGCCGCTGCGGTGGCGGTCTTCAGTCGGTTGATGGAAGAGGTCGGCCAGGTAGTTCTGGGCATGGAAATCCCTCGTGCCATGGGTTCGAAACAAACCGGAAGGGCGAATGTTCGCCTTCCTACAAGGTACGCAATCCCATCCGCCTGC
>RGVM01000390.1 GCA_010027295.1 Chitinophagia bacterium | reverse complement strand
GGCGGTATTTGTCGAGCAGCTGCCTGTCCATGGCATAAATTGACGAAGAATTTCCCGAATCCAAGGAGAGAGGATGCCGTTCTCGGAAATTTCCTGCGCCATTAGGATAGGTTTTTTCTACATTCGTATAAATCATTCAGTTGAAGGCATTGCCCTATCTGCCCGGTAAGGAGTGGGGGAGTCGTCGATGGATCCTGGTGGCATGGGTCATCCTTCCCGTAGTCGTCACCCTTCTGAAGTTATCCCTCGGCCCCACTGCCTACAACAATTACCTCATCTACAGGCAGGTGTTCTGGCATGTGCTGGGCTCAAAGCCCTTGTACGACTTCTATCCTGCGGAATATCTATACCAGAACCATTACGGTCCCACGTTCAGTGTGGTGATCGCTCCGTTCGCGGTCCTGGCCGACGCTTTGGGCATGGTCCTCTGGGGGTTGGCGAACGCGCTTCTGCTGGGCTATGCGATCCTTCGCCTGCCGATGGCTGACAAGGCGCGCTTCACCGTGATGGCCATCGTGCTGGTGGAGATGACGGGAGCCGTCCAGAACCAGCAGTTCAATCCCATGCTGACGGCCTGGATCCTGCTGGCATTCGTATGGATCGGAGAGGGGAGGCTCTTCCCCGCCGCGCTGCTCATTTCGGGCGGCACGCTGGTCAAACTGTACGGCATCATGGGCGTCCTCTTCACGCCTTTCGACGGAAGGTACCGCCGGATGGCTCTTGCCATGAGCGCCGCGATGCTGCTGCTCGTCTGTCTGCCCATGCTGTTCTCCGGGCCCGATTTCATCCTAACATCCTATCACGACTGGTATATGCGCCTGTTGGGAAAGAACAGCGAGAACATCCGTACTAACCTGACCGACGGGATGCAGGACCTCTCGGCGATGGGGATGATCCGGCGGATGGGTGGATGGACGTCGATGTCGAACGCATGGGTGATGGTGCCCGGCGCTCTGCTCATGCTGGCGCCCTTGCTACGGAGGGACAGGCATGCCGATCCGCGCTTCCGACTCAACTACCTCTCGCAGGTCCTCATCGGCATCGTCAGCTTCAGCACTTCCTCGGAATCCCCCACCTATGTGATTGCGGTGACGGGCTTCGCCATCTGGTACGCGGGGCTGGCCGTGCCTAGTCGTTGGCAGGTGGCATTGCTCGTGCTGCTGGTGCTGCTGACCATCCTGCCGCCGACCGATATCTTCCCCCGAAGCATTAAGAAGCAGTGGGTGAACCGTTATGCCTTGAAAGCCCTGCCCTGCGTGCTCGCCTGGCTGGCCATTACCTGGGGGCTGCTGACGGGCCGCCCTGAAAAAGCATCCGAACATGTCCCTGCAAGTACTCCTGCCGGCGCATAACGAGTCCGGGAACATCCGTCCCATCTACGACGAGATACGGAAGGCCCTGGATGCCACCGTCTACGAATACCGTATCCTGTTCGTGGATGACGGCAGCACCGACGATACGCTGGACCGGATCAAGGAACTTGCCAGTGTCGACAGACGTGTCAACTTCATTGAATTGTCCCGCAACTTCGGCCATCAGAATGCCATCAAGGCTGGGCTCGACCATACCGAAGCCGACGTGGTCGTCATGATGGACTGCGACCTGCAGCATCCGCCCAGCCTGCTCGGGGACATGCTGGCCTGGTATGAGAAGGGCTATGACATCGTGCGGACGCGTCGGCGTCGGGTAGCGCACGAGGGCTACTGGAAGCGGACCACTTCCAGCCTTTTCTACCGGTTTATGAACTCTATATCCGATATCAAGCTGGAGGAAGGTTCTGCCGATTTCAGGCTGCTCAGTGGCAACGCCATCTCCCAGCTTCGCGTTTTTGGCGAGTTCGACCTGTTTTACAGAGGTCTGGTGAAGTGGATGGGCTTCCGTCAGGTGAGCATCGAATACGACCCTGCCCCGCGGTATAAAGGTGAGACCAAGTATAGCTATAGGAAGATGATCGGCTTCGGGCTAAAGGGCTTCACCTCTTTCAGCACTAAGCCGTTGTATCTCTCCGCCTACATCGGGGTAACTTTCTCGGCCCTCTCGCTGCTGTATCTGCCATATGTAATCTGGGGCCTCTGGACCGGCCACTACGTGCCGGGATGGTCCTCGATACTCGTGACCATCGTGTTCTTCGGGGGATTGCAGCTCATGATCCTGGGTATCATCGGTATCTACATCGCGAAGATCTTCCTGCAGTCCAAGCAGCGTCCGCACTACATCATCAAGGAGACGAACCTGTGAGGCCGTACGTACAGCTCAGCTTCGACGTCGAGGAGTTCGACATGCCGCTGGAGTACGGGTATCCCATCGACTCCGGGCGTCAACTCGCCCTGGGCCGCGAGGGCTTGGAGCGTATCCTGCCTCTCCTCGGGCAGGGAGGTCCGCGCGCCACCCTCTTCACCACGGCGCATTTTGCCGATACCTTTCCCGATGATATCAGGTGGCTTGCCAGGCGGCACGAGATCGCCTCGCACACCTACTACCATTCCCGGTACGAGACGGCTCACTTGGCGTCTTCGCGGCGGCGGCTCGAGGAGATCGCCGGAGTGCCGGTGAAGGGACTGCGCATGCCCCGCATGCGGCAAGTACCCATGTCAGACATCTCGGAGGCGGGCTATGCCTATGATGCTTCCGTGCATCCCACCTGGCTACCCGGGCGGTACAATAACCTGCATATGCCCAGGACACTGTATAGGTTGGAGGGCTTGCCCCGCGTGCCAGCCTCCGTGTCGCCCTGGTTCCGTCTCCCGCTCTTCTGGCTGGCTTTCAAGAACTATCCCTACCGATGGTATCTGCACCTGTGCAGGAGGACACTTGAAGCGGACGGTTACCTGAGCCTCTACTACCACCCATGGGAGTTCACCGACGTTCGGGGTTACGGACTACCAGGCTATACCGTGAGGGGCTGCGAGGGCTGGCTGTTGGAGAGGCTGTATCGACTGGTCGACGACCTGCAGGGTGAGGCTGAATTCGTGTCGATGGACGACCTGGTGGTTCGACGGACGATGGGGTAGGAGGAGGCAATCCCCCGTGACCTTCCTGCCTATTGGCGGGTCTGTCAAGCAGTGCCGATTACAGGGGGTTGTTGCAATTTTCGGCACAGATGCCGAAAATATCCATGCGCCCTGTACTTTCGGGTCAAAGCGAATGCATGGAACCGGTTGACAAGAGGCTTTGGAGAATCGCACGCAAGCGCGCCGACTTCAAGAAGGG
>RGVM01000389.1 GCA_010027295.1 Chitinophagia bacterium | reverse complement strand
CAGATGAGGGGTAAGGAGTCGGTTTTTGCAACCTGTAGGATGTTTTGGAGTACATCCGCCCATGTCCATTGGGAGGCGTCTTTCGGGAGATTGCGGGAGAAAACTAAGAGCTTCCTGCCAGGGCTTGCGAGTAGGGCCCGGGTGGTATCCTCTCCTGAGGGTGCAATGATGACGAAATCGCTGATGGGCGGTACGGCGTTGCCCTTGCGGACGAGTTTGTCGTATCGTCTTAAGAAGGTATAGGCCGTGTCGTTGAAGTCGGTCGGGAAATGGTCAGCGTCGAATTCAACCTCTGCCCCTGCCTTTTGGTACACGAAACGGATCTCGAAACTGTCGGGCACCGCACCTTCTGGCATCTGCATCATACGGAGGATGTCGTTCCCCTTCCGGTAGGGCAGACAATCCACGATCGGCAAGTGGCTAAGCACATGGGCCTGCAGTGCCAGTGACAGCCCTGTGGTCGCTGTCAGGGCCATGATGGACGGTCGATTGGACATCAGAGCGGTGACGTACCGGCGGCGGACGAAGAGCAGTAGGATGAGTGCGAGCAACACGAGGTCCTTGGCAAAGGACTGTTCTGCGGTAAGGGGGATGCAGTCGCCGAAGCAGCCACACTCACGAACCTTGCCAGAAAGGACGGCATATCCCGTCAGGAAGGTGAAGAAGACAATCAATGCAAGGAGCATCCAGGCGAAAAGAGGGAAACGCCAGCCGATGATGACGGCAACTCCAGCGACGATCTCGAAGGCTATCATAGCCAGCGAGAGGGGCAGTGCCAGGGCATCCAGCCCATGCCAGCCCCATACCTCGAAGAACTCCTGCATCTTGTATCCGAGTCCCGCAGGGTCGTTGGCCTTGACGACGCCGCTGAAGATGAAGAGCAGTCCCACAACGAGTCTCGTGGCAGTGAGGATTTTCCGGGTCATAATATGAACGAGGTTTACTGTCAAGAGGGGTGCCGGCCTTCGCCGATGAGTATGAGCGCGAAAACGGCATAGTTGAGGATATCAGTGAAGTTGGCCTCGACACCCTCGCTTGCGAGTGTGCGACCATCGTTTGCCAGTATCTGCCGGATGCGCAGGACCTTGACGAGGATCAGGTCCGCCAGGCTCTCCTGGCTCATATCGCGCCACGCCTCTCCATAGTCGTGGTTCTTGTCACGCATCAGGGACAGGGCGGCCTGCACCTGCTTGTCCCATAGGACCTGCACAGCATCCAGCCCGAGTTCTTCCACCCTGGGCGAACCCAGTTCAAGTTGCATCAACCCAATGATTGCATAGTTGGCGATGCCTATGAACTCGGCTGTGATAGGGTCGGCCACCCTGCGCTCGCCACGTTCCTGGATGGTCCGAATCCGCTGCGCCTTGATAAATATCTGATCAGCCACCGAGACCGTCCTGAGGACCCTCCAGGAAGTGCCATAATCTGCCGTCTTACGCAGAAACAGATCTCTGCAGACGCCGATGGCCTCACCGAATTGCACCAATGTCGACATGTACGGGGATTTTTACCTTTGCAACGCGTCAAAAATAAACAACCCGGCATTATGTTCTCCCTCAATCTCAGAGGTCGTCTGCTGGAAGTGGACAGGCCGCTTGTCATGGGCATCCTCAACCTGACGCAAGATTCCTTCCATGCCGACAGTCGCGTCCCATCGCCCGAAGAGGCGGTGGCATTAGCCATTCGACAGTTGAACGAGGGGGCGGACATCCTCGATCTGGGGGCACAGAGCACAAGACCCGGCAGCCGCCGGATGGATGCCCTGGAGGAAATCCCGAGACTGATCCCTGCGATTCGGGGCATCCTGAATGCACGCCCCGGGACCATCCTCTCGGTGGACACCTATCATTCGGCCGTAGCCTCAGCCGCCGTCGAAGCCGGCGCCCTGATGGTCAACGACGTGAGTGGGGGCTCGATGGATCCCCACATGCTGAGGACCGTCGCATCACTGAAAGTGCCCTATGTTTGCATGCACATGCAGGGCAGGCCGGAGACCATGCAGGAGTCTCCCAACTACCAGGATGTCGTGGCCGAGCTGATGGACTTCTTCGCTGGCAGGATCCGAGATGGCCGGGAGGCCGGTATTCACGACATCATCATCGACCCGGGCTTCGGCTTCGGGAAGACGCTCGCCCACAACTATGCGATACTTGACGCACTATCACTCTTCCGTGAGTTAGGACTTCCCGTCATGGTGGGGCTCTCCCGCAAGTCCATGATCCAAAAGGTCCTGAACCTCTCCGCGGCAGAAGCCCTCAACGGCACGACGGTGCTTCATACAGTCGCATTGCTCAAGGGCGCCGATATCCTGCGCGTGCACGATGTACGCGAGGCCTGCGAAGTCGTGAGGCTCCTGTCCGAACTTCCTGGCCGGACATGAAAAAGCCCCTTCCTTCAGGAAGGGGCTTGTCAAAAAAAAGTATCGAAGCCGTATTACTGCTGACCCTGGGGAGGCATGGCCGGAGGCGTGAGAACAGTGTCACGGGCGCTGACCACTTCGATGTCGAACACCAGCGGCTCGTAGGGCTTGATGACGGGAGGGCTTCCCTGGCGGCCGTATGCCAGCGTCGAGGGTATGATCACCCGCCCTTTTCCACCCACACGGAACTGGGCGACGCCTTCCATCATTCCCTGGATGGCGCCGTAGGTCTTGGAGAAGAAGAAGAAGGTCTCGAGAGGGTGCTTCTGCGACTGCTTGGTGGAGTCCATGTTGGAGTCGAAGTATTTTCCATCGAGGGTATAGCCGGTGTACCGGATGCCTACATACTTGCCGGAGTCGGCGGCCGGGCCGTCGCCCGGTTTGACGACTTCCACATAGACGTTGTTGACGAGCTTGGCATTGATCTTCTTCAGGGCGATGTACTTCTCGATCCTGACTTTTTCACGGCCGAGGATCTTCTCCTCCTCTCTCATGACGTCCTCCTGCACACCTGCCATGCCGTTGGCAATGGTGTCGAGCAAGCGGAGGGTCATCTTGATCTTCGTCCCTTTTTTCAGGAAGGGCGGCATCATGCCCTGACCCTGCTTCATGAGGGTATCGATGAACTGATAGGTCACGAGACTGTCGCCCACCCTTAGTTTGGTGAGTACCTCCGCGAAGTCGTGGAACCTAGGATTGGAGTCGACCATGTCATAGCCCGGTATGGTCTCGTAGGAGGAGCCCAGCACCGAGTCGTTATAGGTCATCCGATAATTGAACTTAACGATCATGCCTGGCTTCA
>RGVM01000388.1 GCA_010027295.1 Chitinophagia bacterium | reverse complement strand
CTCTTGTCGGAAGGGGGGCGCTGCGTGGCCTTGCCCGGCGATGCCGCAGACGCGGCTGTGGTGGATGGTATGGTGGCGACGGCCGTCGAGGCTTTCGGCCGTCTCGACATCGCCATCGCCAATGCAGGCATCACCCTGTTCGGCGACTTCGGCAGCTATCCCCAGACCGACCTGCGCCGCGTGCTCGACGTCAACATCGGAGGGACCTTCCTCCTGGCCCAGGCCGCTTCCAACCACATGCGCGCACAGGGAGGCGGCGGATCGCTGCTCTTCACTGGCTCCGTCGTCGGCCACCAGGCGCATCGCGGCCTCGCGGCCTATGCCATGACGAAGGCCGCCGTCGAGATGCTCGCAAAGAACCTTGTCGTCGAACTCTCCGGATACGGTATTAACGTCAACTGCATCGCCCCCGGCGCCACCCTCACCGAGCGCACGCAACAGGACGCCGGCTACGAGGCGGTCTGGTCGCGCATCACCCCTTTGGGACGTCCCGCCACCGTGCAGGACATCGCACATGCCGCGGTCTTCCTCGTCTCGGAGGAGGCGCGACATGTGACGGGGCAGTCACTCATCATCGACGGCGGATGGACCTCCGTCAGCACCAATCCCTACTGACCATGACATATGCCATCGAGCGGGTGGGCGACACCCTCAGTTTTCTGGGCGAAGGACCGGTCTGGGATGACAGGACTTCCACCATCCTATGGGTCGATATCCTGGCCGGGCATGTGCATGCGCACGAAACCGCCACGGGACGGCATACGCGGCTCGAGCTTGGCGAGGCCGTGGGGGTGGTGGCCCTCTGTCCCGGAGACGGGCGACTCGTCGCAGGCCTCAAGGGCGGTTTCGCCTTTGTCGACCGCCGGACGGGACGCCTCGAGCGCATCGACGACCCCGAAGCCCATCTCCCGGGCAACCGCTTCAACGACGGTAAATGCGACCCTGCCGGGCGCTTCTGGGCGGGCACTATGCCACTGACCGAGGACAGGCCCACCGGCAGCCTCTATGTGATGGGGGCGGATCGGAATCCCCACCGCATGGTCACGGCCGTGACCATCTCCAACGGTCTCGCCTGGAGCCTGGACAGACGCTACATGTACTACATCGACACGCCGACGATGCTCGTCGCCCGCTTCGACTACGACGATGCCACAGGCTCCCTCGGCGCAAGGAGCACCGCCTTCCGCATCCCCCGGGAGGATGGCTACCCCGACGGCATGTCCATCGACGCAGAGGGCATGCTGTGGGTGGCCCACTGGGGCGGCTGGCAGCTCACTCGCTGGGATCCCGTCAGGGGTGTGAAGATTCAATCGATTCGTATGCCCGTCTCCAACGTCACTTCCTGCACTTTCGGTGGAGAGGGCTTCGGCGACATCTATGTCACTTCCGCCCGCAAGGGGCTGTCAGAAGCCCAACTCGCAGCTCAGCCGCTGGCAGGCGCCCTCTTCGTCATCCGCGGCACCGGCATACGGGGGTTGCCGGCCCAGCAGTATCTTGGATAGTCTGTTCCCTCCCTCTGCATCGCCCTTACAACCACCCACATATGCGACGTATCATCCCGGCCGTTTTCTGTGCGGCCCTTTGCCTGGCACATGCGAAAGCCCAGACCGTGCATCTCTTCCGCGAGGGGCTGGCCTCGGGGCGTGCGCACAACTACGGGCGCGAGGCCGTCATCAGCGACACGCTGCTTGATGCCATGTCGAGGCCCGGTTTCCTACCCGCACCCGATGCCGTATGGTATGACGAGGGCGGGGTCGTGAAGAGATGGGTGCCCGTGCAGGGCGACAGCACGGGTCGTTTTCGGCACGAGGCGATGTCCAACGGATACCTGTGGCTCACGTATGAGAGTCCGAGGCCGGGTCCCGCCCTGCTGACGGTCACGGGGAACGCCATGGTCTATGTCAATGGCGAGCCCAGGGCCGGCGACCCCTATGCTGCGGGCTGGCTGCGTCTGCCAGTGCAACTGCGCAAGGGTCGTAACAGCTTCCTGGTGCGCACCGGCTTCAACGGTCGTTTCTCGGGCGTGCAGGTGTCGCTCGCCTTCGGCGGGCCCACCGTGAGGCTGGATGGGGGCGATGCGACACTGCCCTTCCTGGTGCGCGGGGTGTCGGCCGAGAACCTGCTGGCGGGCATCGTCTGCCTGAACGCGACGGGCCGGTCGCTCAAGGGGCTGCGCATAGAGGCAAGTACGGGCGCGAGGTCACTCACGTCCTCCCTGCCCGAGGTACCTGCCCTCACGGTCAGGAAGCTGCCCGTGCCGCTGCCTTTGCCTGACGGGGATGGGACCGGCCCCGTTGCGTACCGGCTACTGCTGCGGCAGGGCACAGCGGTGCTCGACACGCTGGCGATCTCCATCCCACGGGTGGGCCCGGAAGCGCATGCATCTTACACTTTCACCAGCTGCATCGACGGGTCGGTGCAATACTATGCAGTGGCCCCGCAACTGGGCGGTCCTCGACCGGGGTCCTCGCTGTACCTGAGCGTGCACGGCGCCGGCGTGGAGGCCATCGGACAGGCGAGGGCCTATTTGTCCAAGCCGGAGGGTACACTGGTAGCCCCCACCAACCGTAGGCCGCGTGGCTTCAACTGGGAGGACTGGGGCCGTCAGGACGCCCTCGAAGTGCTCGACATCGCCATGCGTACCTACCGCCCCGATCCTTCCCGCGTCTATCTCACCGGTCACAGCATGGGCGGCCACGGTACCTGGTTCCTCGGTGCTACCTATGCCGGTCGGTGGGCTGCCATCGCACCCTGCGCGGGCTATCCCGTCCTGCAAGCCTACGGTTCGGCAGATGGAAAGATACCCACCGAGTCTGCGAATCCCCTGCACCGGATACTCCTACGCGCCAGTAATCCCAGCAATGTCATCGAACTGGCCAAGAACTACCGCTCCGCAGGTGTCTATGTCTTTCACGGCGACGACGACCGCACCGTGTCGGTAGAGTTCGCCCGTCAGATGCGCGGCGTGCTTGCGGGGTTCCATCCGGACTTCGCCTATTACGAGTACCCAGGCGGATCGCACTGGTTCGGTAACGAGAGCGTCGACTGGCCCCCGCTCTTCGCATACCTCCAGAGCCACCGCAACAGGGGCGACGACGCCATCCATGAGATCGACTTCACTACCATTCTGATGAATTCGACGGACATATCCAAAGATATGGCACAATGCCGTGCTATTTATCCGAATCTGGTCGATCGATTTCAACTTTTTGACCTTTATA
>RGVM01000387.1 GCA_010027295.1 Chitinophagia bacterium | reverse complement strand
TGCAGGCAGTTCAGGACGAGCCGTTCGCAGCGCAGGATCGTATGCACCCGGCCTTCCACCCGGAAGGCCCTGTCGCCCGGGCGCATCCGGTCACCGTCGCCCATCAGGGCCTCGAAGCGGACCCCGGGGTCGTCCATGCGGAAGATCCGCTCCGCGAGGGCGACCCCCGCCAGCACACCCTCCTGCTTGACATGCAGCACGGCTGTGCCGCGTGCCGAGGGAGGGATACAGCCCAGCGTGGAATGGTCGCCGTCGCCGATATCCTCCGCAAGCGCCTCTCGCACCATGTGTTCCATGCGTTCCTCCATGCCGGTATCCATGAGGGGAAGGTACGTCGATTTGCCCGCGCATGCCTTCCTCTGCCGATGGCGCCAATGCCAGGAGGGCTAGGGTTACCGTCCGTCTAAGCGCCAAGCACTCGGCCCCCACATAGGCTGAAGGGGGACCGCTTTGCGGCGATTGGCGTAATTTTGCGCATGGAAACCCGAAAAGCAATCCTCGTCATCATGGACGGATGGGGCCTCGGCAGCATACCCGATGCCGATGCCGTCCGCAAGGCTGATACCCCGTTCCTCGACAGCCTCTATCGCGACCAGCCCCATGCCACCCTCGTCACCTGCGGCGAGGACGTGGGCCTGCCCGAGGGTCAGATGGGCAACAGCGAGGTCGGACACCTCAACCTGGGGGCAGGCCGCATCGTCTACCAGGAACTCCAGCGCATCAACGTCGCCATCCGAAACGGCTCCTTCGCCACCAATCCTGCCCTGCAGGCCGCCATCAGCCATTCGAAAAAGTGCGGAAAGGCCCTGCACCTGCTCGGACTCGTGAGCGACGGCGGGGTGCACTCACATACCTCCCACCTCAAGGCGATCGTGTCGGAATGCCACCGCGCCGGACTCGACAGGGTCTTCATACACGCCTTCACCGACGGCCGCGACACCGACCCGAAGAGTGGAATAGGCTACCTGCGCGACCTGCAGGCACACCTCGACGCCACCTGCGGACGGATCGCCACCGTCACCGGACGGTACTATGCAATGGACCGCGACAAACGCTGGGAACGGGTCCGGCTGGCCTACGACGCCATGGTACACGGCATTGGTACCCGTGTGACCGACGCCCTCGCCGCTGTGGAAGCCTCCTATGCTGAGGGCGTGACCGACGAGTTCATCAAACCCGTCATCGTCGTCGACGGAGGAGACAATCCCCTCGCGACACTGTCCGACGGAGATGCCGCCCTCTGCTTCAACTTCCGAACCGACAGGTGCCGGGAGATCACAGAGGCCCTCACCCAGCATGAAGTGCCCGAGGCCGGCATGAAGCCATTGTCCCTCGACTACACCACGATGACAGAATACGACAAGACCTACCGCGACGTCGGGGTGCTGTTCCGGAACGACAACCTCGACATGACCCTCGGCGAGGCCGTCGCCCAAGCGGGCCTCCGTCAGATCCGCATCGCGGAGACAGAGAAATACCCGCATGTAACCTTCTTCTTCAGCGGTGGCAGGGAACAGCCATTCGAGGGCGAGCGGCGCATCATGGTACCATCGCCGAAGGTCGCCACCTACGACCTCAAGCCCGAGATGAGCGCGGAGGAGCTCACGGAGGCCATCCTGCCCGAGATCCGCGACCGCTCGGCCGAGTTCATCTGCCTCAACTACGCCAATGCCGACATGGTAGGGCATACCGGCGTCTTCGAAGCCGCCGTTAGGGCGGTCGAGACGGTCGACCGCTGCGTGGGCCGGGTCGTCACTGAGGCGCTAGCCAACGGCTACACCGTCTTCCTGACGGCCGACCACGGCAACGCCGACTTCATGGTCAACGCCGATGGGAGCCCCAACACCGCCCATACCCTGAACCCGGTCCCGCTCTTCGTCATCGACCCCGCCGGCAGGCGCAGCGTCCGAAACGGAAGGCTCGCCGACATCGCCCCCAGCATCCTGCATGTGATGGGCCTTCCGGTGCCGGCACAGATGACCGGTGGCATTATCGTATCCTGAGGCTGTGATTTTTTCAACGGAACGCAGCGGGAGCTTTGCCATGATTGTCTTACCTTGGGTGAAATCGGAAAGGTTCCATGTCGGAGGAAGCACTGGTTCACGGCTGCATCAGGAATGATGCCGCAGCCCAGCAGGAATTGTACGAACGCTACAGTCCGCAAATGCTGGCCTTGTGTTACCGCTATGCCCGCAACCGGGAGGATGCGGAGGACATGCTACAGGAAGGTTTCATAAAAGTGTTCGCTCAGATCGGGCAGTTCCGCCACTCGGGCGCCCTGGAAGGGTGGATACGCAGGATCATGGTGCACACCTGCATCAACATCCTCAAGAAGAACCGCAAGTTCAGCGACAGCGTAGACATCATCCATGCCGTGGGCCTGCCCGTCGACGAGGAGACCATCCCCTCGATCCTTCAGGCGAAACAAGTGGTGGAATGCATTCGGATGCTGCCGCTGGGATACCGGACCGTGCTCAACCTCTACGCCATAGAAGGCTTCTCCCACAAGGAGATCGGGAAGATGCTCGAGATAGGCGAAAGCACCAGCCGCTCCCAGTACACCCGGGCCAAGGCGATGCTCACGGAGATCCTCACACGAAGGGACCTGATACCGGTCACTACGGTCGCGAAGACAGGCATGACCCCTTGAGGGCCAACAGCATCCAATCAGACTTTTTGAGTGGGTTGACATGAACGAGGAAATTTTTCAAGACGGGTTCGAGGACTTCCTGAGGGAATCATCAGACGACCTCCGGATGCGTCCATCGGACAGGGTCTGGCAGGGCTTGCACGCCAGGATGCATCCCTCGCCGAAATGGCCGTACATCCTCGGAGGCGCCGGCATATTCGCCCTGGGCCTCGCAACCGGTGTCTGGCTCAACCTCGGCGGACCGACCGATATACGTACGACCACGCTGTCCATCACGGCCCCTTCTGCACAGTCCCAAACGAGACCGGCTCAGGTACTGCCGATAGAGGGCCACCCTGTCATCGAAGCGGGTCAGGAAGGCTACCGTCCCCTCCATAGTGCACTTATGCTGACGGAAGGTCGTATGATGACAGAAATCCACGACCGTGGATCCTATGCTTCCACAGGCCGGACGGAAACCACCATACCCTCCCTGGCACAGCTCTTTGCACGCACCGGCGCATGGTATGAACTGGCACAGCCATCCCTGCTCGAAGCCTCGTCGGAACGTCAAGTCCCAAGGCATGCAGGCATGGCCTCCCACTCGATGG
>RGVM01000386.1 GCA_010027295.1 Chitinophagia bacterium | reverse complement strand
ACCCGATGGTCCTCAAGACATCGAGCTCCCACGAGGAGGGATGCGAACGCCAATGGGCCGTCGCCACCAAGGAATTCATCGGCGACGATCAGGGAAGGCTCACCGGTGTCAAGACCGTCGAACTCGAATGGAAGGCCTCCGAGGATGGCAGGCCCGCCCGCTTCGAGGAGAAGCCCGGCAGCGAACGGATCGTCCAATGCGGCCTGGCACTGCTGGCCATGGGCTTCACCAATCCCCAGCAGGAAGGCCTGCTCCGCGAACTCGACATCGAAACCGATGCCCGCGGTAATGTCATGGCCGGTGAAAAGAGCTTCCAGACGAACATCGCCCGCGTCTTCGCCTGCGGCGACATGCGCCGCGGACAATCACTCGTCGTCTGGGCCATCAGCGAGGGCCGGGAATGCGCCCGGAAGGTCGACGAATACCTGTGCGGCCACTCGCTGCTGGAAACAAAGGACGGCAGCCTCCTGGTATCCTAACCCCCCCTTCCCAAACCTTCGGGCCGGGATGCAACGTCTATGCGACGATGGCATCCCGGCCTTTTTTTCATGCCTGCCCCCCTACTCCCGAATAAAAAGAGGTCGAAATGGAACGGAAATCATATTAGTTATTTTTATATTCTTTAATCTACATACCATTCAATTGCTGAATATAATGGTTCGTATTCATACATAACATTGATTTTCAGCATTTAGAACGAGCAAATCAGTTGTTTGACATCAAATTATGTTTAATTATATGTTAATAAATTAATGATTATGCCTAACAATCTTCGTCTCTTTTAACTTAAAATTGCATGCATTCATTCATTTTCTCACGATAAAACAGCATGCACATGAAAAAAATCGGATTCAAGGAGGTGTTGCCCTTCCTCCTACTGCTGACGCTGGCAGTGGCGGCGATCTTCGTACCGGCGCTACCCAACTATGACGATGGTGGCAAGTACAGCGCCGCGGATATTTCATGGATACTGGTGGCCACAGCCCTGGTGTTCCTCATGACGCCTGGCCTCGCCTTCTTCTATGGAGGGATGGTGCATCGCAAGAACGTGATCTCCACGATGATGAAGAGTTTCGTGGCAGCCGGCGTGGTGAGTGTGGTATGGATCGCCTTTGGCTACAGCCTGGCCTTCGGCGACAGCGTCGGGGGCTTCTTCGGCAATCCCTCGACCCACTTCCTGTTCAAGGGCGTGACGTCGGGCGAGCCCTGGAGCCTGGCGCCCACGATCCCGAAGTCACTCTTCTCCATGTTCCAGCTCATGTTTGCGATCATCACGCCCGGCCTGGTGGTCGGCGCCGTGGCTGAACGGATCCGCTTCAACGCGTATATCCTCTTCACGGTGCTGTTCTCCATCCTGGTGTACGCCCCCCTCGCCCACTGGAGCTGGCACCCCGACGGGTTCCTGTTCAAATGGGGCGCCCTCGACTTCGCCGGTGGCACGGTCGTACATATTTCCGCAGGCTGCGCGGCCCTGGCAGGCGCACTGGTGCTCAAGCGCCGCAAAGTGCACATCCAGCGGATGGAAGTCCCCCCGGCCAACGTACCCTACGTACTCATCGGTACCGGCCTGCTGTGGTTCGGCTGGTTCGGCTTCAATGCGGGTTCCGCACTGGCCGCGAACGCCCTGGCCGTATCCGCCTTCGCGACGACCAACACCGCCGCCGCCGCCGCCGGCCTCTCCTGGATGTTCTTCGACGTCCTGAAAGGCAAGAAACCCTCCGTTCTTGGCTTCTGCATCGGAGCCGTCGTTGGACTGGTGGCCATCACCCCAGCCGCAGGCTTCGTGGCGATACCGCAGTCGATCTTCATCGGCGTCGTGGCAGCCGTGATCTCCAATATCGCCGTGTATTATAAGTCGAAGTCCTCCCTCGATGACACCCTCGACGTATTCCCTTGTCACGGACTGGGCGGCATGGTCGGCATGCTCATGACGGGCATCTTCGCGACCAAGGCAGTGAACGGCGCGGGTAACGACGGACTCTTCTTCGGGAACGTCGACTTCTTTGTCACGCAGACCAAGGCTCTTGCCATCGCCGTCGGCTACAGCTTCGCAGTCTCCTACGGGATTTTCAAGTTCATCGACACCGTCCTACCCCTCAGGGTATCCTCGGAAGAGGAGGAGATCGGTCTGGACGCATCCCAACACAACGAGAAATACGTGCAGGGCACACTCCTGGTCAGCAACCCGATCGACGGGGAGATCGAGGAGCGGGAACTAGATGTGCTCATCCGGAAAAGCACAACGGAAGAAGTGGTATCTGTCTAGAATGAACCCTCCTTCTCCCTTCCGCAGGCCTATGCTTGACGAGGGAGACATGAAAACAAAAAAAAGGCGCAGCCGAAGAGGTGGTATCGGTCCAGGATGACACCCTTCGAACTGCACCGGTCACTGAATAAACAGCACACAATGTTACGCAAAATCCAACTCACGCTCATGGCGGCCGCCTGCTCGGGCACCCTCTTCGCCCAGGAGGCGGCACCTGAGAAGAAGGAGGCCAAACCCTCCCTCACCCTCTCCGGCTTCGCAGACGCCTATTTCCGCAGCGATTTCATGCGCACCGCCGCCAACAACCGGACGAGCTTCACCAACTCCGACAAATCCTTCGAACTGGGGATGGCCTCCCTGAAGCTCGAATATGCCAAGGACAAGGTAGGGCTCGTCGCCGACGTGGGCGTTGGCCGCCGGGCTGAGGAGTTCTCGTACAATGAGACGGGCCTCAAATCTGCGATCAAACAGCTGTACATCACATATCAGGCGACCGATTGGCTGAAGTTCACCGCCGGCAGCTGGGCCACACACGTGGGATATGAAGTGGTCGACGCCCCCGTCAACCGCAACTACAGCATGTCCTACATGTTCTCCTGGGGGCCCTTCTTCCACACCGGCCTCAAGGCCGAGGCCACCTCGGGAAAGAGCAGCTTCATGCTGGGCATCTCAAATCCGACCGACTACAAGACAGCCCCCGTCAACAGCACCAAGTACCTGCTGGCGCAGTATGCCCTGTCAGTCTCCGACGACGTCAAGACATACCTCAACTACGTAGGGGGGAAACGCTTCACCGACAGCGCACGCACCTCGCAGTTCGACATCGTGATGACAGCCAAGGTCAGCAGCCTCCTCAGTCTGGGCTACAACGGCACCATGGCCTTCAACCGCATGCAGACGGGGAGCAAGTACGAGGAAAAGTCACACAGCTGGTGGGGTTCCGCCGTCTACCTCAACCTGGACCCCTCTCCCACC
>RGVM01000385.1 GCA_010027295.1 Chitinophagia bacterium | reverse complement strand
GGTCCAGGCAGCCATCCCGAAAGTCGAGCGGTTCGAACCCGGCCTCCGCCATCGACCGGAAATGCTTCGGGTCGTGGAATAGTGGACATCATCCGGTGTCCCGGACGGGAAAGTCGCGCGTGAGGACGCCTTCCTCGCCGAGCCTTTTCCGTTCGCCGGGCGTGAGCTTCCTTAGGAAGGCCTTTCTCTGCGTCGTCACGACCAGGATGCCACCGGCGACGAGGATGCGTCGCATTTCGTCGAGCCAGGCGCCTTGTGCATGGCGTGGTATGTGCGTCAGCACCGACAAAGCGATGACGACCCCGAAGCGAGCGTCCGGGAACTGGGTCGGCGGTTCCTGTGCGATATGCCGGAAATCGACACCGGGGATATGTTCCCGGTTTCATCGGATCATGGCCTCGTTCACATCGGCCCCTGCCACCGAGCGTATGCCCGGCAGCGCGGGCAGGTGTCGAGTGACCCGGGCGACACCGCATCCCCAATCCAGGATGTTCGTCGGTCCCTCCCACAGGAAGGGACGGCAACGGTCGAACAGTTCGCGCGCGGTATGGAGGCCATCCTGGGCAAACTCGGCATACTCGAGCCGGTAGGTCTCGTGGAGGAAGCTGTCCGGAGGCATGGCGAAGCCGGGGTGGCTACTCCGGAACCGCCGGTTGGCGGACGCGTAGCGGGCGGCGGACAGGAGGAAGTGCAGGCGGTCCATCAGCGGGAGCGCATGCAGCCCCGCGAACAGCCGTCTGACCCATGGGCGAAACATGCGTCAAAGTAGGCCCAAACCCATCAGCAATAACTATCTTGAAGGCCCCGTTACGAATCAGCCATATGTCTTGGGAATTCGTACCGCGAAGAAGTCAGTTTTCCTCATCCCATGCAATTATCCCAACCGGCGATCGTTCATCCACAAAATATTTCCTCCGATCCATGAATGAGAAACCGACGATGCTGCTTGTATTGGGCGTCCACCGTTCCGGTACCAGTACGGTCGCAAGACTCCTGGAATGCCTTGGTGCCACGCATTCCAAAAAGATCCTCCCAATTCATATCACCAATCCGAAAGGTTTCTTCGAGGATTCCGACATCTATCTCTTCCATGAGAATGAACTGATGCCTGCCCTGGGAATGGTCTGGCATGATATAGCCCCTCCGGATTGGAAGATGATCGGGCCCGAGGAGCGGAGCGACTTTCTGAAGAAGGCGAAAGGGATACTGCTCGAGAATTTCAGCCATTCCAATGCTTTATCTGTTATCAAGGAGCCGCGCATCACTTTGCTGCTTCCTTTCTGGCTGGAGGTTTTCGGGATGGCCGGATTCAACGTGAAGGCCGTATGTGTGGTTCGGGATCCCTTGTCCGTGGCCAGGTCCCTGAGGGCTAGGAGCAGGGATTTTTCCATCACCAAAGGCTCCGCGATCTATACATCGAACTGGCTTTCCGCGCTTCCGTTCCTGAAGGGGGTGGAGGCTTCATTCATCTCATACGACAGCCTCTTTTCGGATGCACGCGCCGTGTTGGTGTCGTTGTCGCAGGAGTTGGGGATACCTCTGCCTTCCGATTTCGATCGAAGGGTGGATGTCTTTTTGGACGAGTTCCTCGACCAGGACCTGCGACACAGTGTCGTGACCTCCCATGAGCTGGATGCGGAACCCGAGCTGCTCCCTGCCTCTCTGGTTGTTCACCGTTCCCTTGTGAAAGCCAACGGGGATACCTTCTTCCATGGCATGCCGGACGATATCACCCATCAGGTGCGCTGGTTCTACGAATCCGCGCCAATCCTGCGTGATTACGACAGGGTCTTCAAACAAAACCTAGAGCTCTTTCGCAAATTAGAACACAACAAAAAATCCATGTTGGGAAACTGGGGCCCCGGGATCTCTGACGGGGCGGGTCGCTTGAAAAAATCCCTCCTTTCGGCATGCTCTTCCATTCGGAGTCTGATTTGGCGTCGTTCACCGAGCTGATATGCTCCGCCACACATAGATGAGGGGGGTTCTCGTGACTGTCATGCTGTCCGCCTATACCAACTTGACACGACGGTCTATTTTTACCAATTTTGTCCGTCTGTAGCGTTCGGCTTAAGGTTAGCCGGCCTGAAACTGCCATCCCCAAAGGGGTTGCCATCTTCGCGGCTTCGAGCATGACCTGCAGAAAATGGATTTGCAGAAATCCCACCCAAACAAGTACCCATGAATGATTACTCGAGGTTTGTGCCTCACACCAGGAGAAAGTTCTCAATGGAGAACTTCCATCTCGAGGCACTCAAGAGCGCTATCGATTTCCATGAGGCCAGCCATGACATTGATGGGACACTCGAGTGGATCCGCGAGCAGAACCGTAAGATCAGCGTAAAGGTTGATCGGGTACGTTTTGACCAGATGAAGGACTGGGTCTTCGATGATTTGTCTGGTTCGCTCCGACATGCAAGCGGACGCTTTTTCTCCATCGACGGGATACGGGTCACCACGAATTGGGGCAATGTTCCCTGTTGGGACCAGCCCATCATAAACCAGCCCGAAATCGGATATCTCGGATTCATCGCGAAGTACAAGGAGGGCGTGCTGCATTTTCTGCTACAGGCCAAGATAGAGCCCGGCAATCTGAATTGCGTCCAGCTATCGCCCACCATACAGGCCACACGCAGCAATTACACGCAGGTTCACAAGGGGAAGCGCCCACTCTACCTGGAGTACTTCCAGCGTGTTCGGCCCGAGAATGTGATGATGGACCAGCTGCAGTCGGAACAGGGCGCCCGATTCCTTAGAAAGCGCAATCGCAACATCATCATCCTCGTCAACGAGGAGATACCGGTGTATGACAACTTCGTGTGGCTCACGCTCCGGCAGATCAAGAAGCTCATGCAGTCGGACAACGTCATCAACATGGACGTTCGGACGGTCCTGAGCGGCATCCAGTTCGGGGATTTCACTCCGGAGGTCGTCGACTTCGTGCAGTACCTCCTGCAACGGGAACGGATGGAGCGCGACAAGCCCGACTTCCTCAGGTCTGCACTTGTGCCTCATGTGGCCCTTCACAGCATCAAGGACATTTTCCACTTCCTCACCGATATCAAGGCAAAGCACGACCTGATGGTTGACCGGATCCCCCTTGGGGAAGTCCGCAACTGGAATCTGCTGCCGGATGAGGTCTCCCGGGCAGATGGTAAATTCTTCAAGGTTATCGGTGTGAACGTTTCTATTGAGAATAGAGAGGTGACGACATGGCAGCAGCCTATGATCCAGCCCTCGCAGCCCGGCATCTGCGCATTCATCTGCAAGC
>RGVM01000384.1 GCA_010027295.1 Chitinophagia bacterium | reverse complement strand
TCTAGCCTGCTCGGCTTCGCCTCCTTCCCCGGGGCGCCCACGGCGAAGGACGGCATCGTCATCCGCTACAACGTCTTCGGCACCCGCGGCAGGCTCTCGTCCCCATGGGACAAGGGCCGTACCCTCACCCACGAACTCGGTCACTGGCTGGGCCTTCGACACCTCTGGGGTGACACGCCCTGCGGTGACGACGGCGTCGACGACACGCCCCGGCAGAAGACGGGCAACCGTGGCACACCGACTTTCCCCCTTGTCCGCAACGACTGTGCCAACGGTCCCGACGGCGATATGTTCATGAACTTCATGGACCTATCCGACGATGCCTCCCTCCTCATGTTCACCCGCGGACAAGCGGCCCTCATGCGCGCGCAGTTCACCACGACCCGTAAAGGGATTCTCAGTTCAAAAGGCGCCCGCGAACCATGGAACAACGAGCCCCCCAGGGATGTTCGCATCCGATTCTTTCCCAACCCCGCGCACGACCATATCCGCATCGAGGGCCTGCCATCCGGCTCACCCCTGGAAATCTTCAACAGTCTTGGACAATCCGTGCTCCGACGCACGATGGGGGAGGGGCGCATCGACCTGCCCGCCCTGCCCGCGGGCATCTACCGGCTTCGCCTCAACGGGGAGACGCACTCGCTGGTCGTGAGATGATCTTGACAATGTGCATCCGTGGCACCGACATGAAGCATAGGCGTCGCACCAGCATGGGTTCCGCGTGGCAGGCGCCTGTGGCGTAGTGCCACGCATGCGAGCAAAAAGGCTGACTTTTCATCAATCCTCTCCGACCTTTCTCCGTGAGAACCCTCGAGCCGTGCCACCCGAGACGGTGGCACGGAGATACCTGTTAGCTCCGCCCGCTTCCTTCAGCATCACCATGGCCTTCACATGCTTCAGACCATCGGTTCCCCTGCCTTGGTTTGGTTAGACTTGGTAGCACCATCTGTTCTGCCTGCATCATCAGTTCCCGTGGCATCATAAATGGGTTTCCCCGTTGGCACCGTCTCGGGTGCCACGCCTGCGAGCTTGAAAGTTATCTTTCCTGCAACCCCTTCCGACCTTTCTCCGTGAGATTCCGCCAGCCTTGGCACATGTCAACGGTTCTACGTGGCACCGCTTCGGGTGCCACGCCTGGGAGCTCGAAGGCTGATCTTTCTGCGAAACTCTCAGATGTCAATTGCCTCACCATAGGCGGCCGCGACAGCCTCCTTGAGCGCCTCACTCATCGTCGGGTGCGGGTGGATCGCGTTGAGGATCTCATGGTGCGTGGTCTCCAGCTTGCGCGCGGCCACCGCCTCGGCGATCATCTCCGTGACACCGGCCCCGATCATGTGGGCGCCGAGGAACTCGCCGTACTTGGCGTCGAAGATGACTTTCACGAATCCCTCGGTGCTGCCGGAGGCGCTGGCCTTGCCGCTGGCCATGAAGGGGAACTTGCCCACCTTGACCTCATAGCCCGCATCGCGGGCGGCCTTCTCGGTATAGCCGACGGAGGCCACTTCCGGACTGCAATAGGTGCAGCCGGGTATGTTGTTGTAGTCGATGGCCTCGGGTTCGTGCGCCAGCTTCTTCTCCAGCCAGGCGATGTGCTCGGCGGCCGTAATGCCCTCCTTGCTGGCGACGTGCGCCAGAGCCTGTCCCGGCGAACAGTCGCCGATGGCGTAGATGCCCGGTACGCTGGTCTGCTGGTGGCGATCGACGGTGATGCGGCCCTTCTCCACCTTCACACCCGTCTCCTCCAGCCCGATGTTCTCGATGTTGGAGGCGATGCCGACGGCGCTCAGCAGGATATCGGCCTCCAGCAGACTCTCGCCTGCTGCCGACTTGACCTTGGCCTTCACCCCGTTGCCGGACGTGTCCACCGACGTGACCTCGCTGGAGGTCATGATGGTGACGCCCTTCTTGCGGAACTGCTTCTCGAGCTCCTTGCTGATGTCCTCGTCCTCCACCGGCACGATGCGCGGCATGAATTCCACCACGGTGACCTTCGTACCCATTGAATTGTAAAAATCGGCGAACTCGACGCCGATGGCACCGCTGCCCACCACGATCATGCTCTTGGGCTGCTCCGGCAGCACCATGGCCTCGCGGTAGCCGATGATCTTCTTCCCGTCGATCGGCATGCTCGGCAGCTGGCGGCTACGCGCACCCGTGGCGATGATCACATATCTGCCCTCCACAGTCTGCTCCTTGCCGTCGGCGCCTGTGACCTGCACCTTGCCCTTGCCGGCCACTTTGCCGTAGCCCATGACGACGTCTATCCTGTTCTTCTTCATGAGGAACTGGACGCCCTTGCTCATCTTATCGGCCACACCGCGGCTGCGTTTGACCACGGCGCCGAAGTCGTGCTGCACACCCGTGCTCTGGATGCCGTAGTCGGCGCTGTGCTTGAGGTATTCATAGACCTGGGCGCTCTTGAGCAGCGCCTTCGTAGGGATGCAGCCCCAGTTGAGGCAGACGCCTCCGAGGCTCTCCTTCTCTATGATGGCCACCTTCAGGCCCAGCTGGGATGCGCGTATCGCGGCCGGATAACCGCCGGGACCGCTGCCGAGGACGATGACGTCGTATGCCATAAGTTCGATTGGGGTTGGATTCGGGCGCAAAAGTAGCCAAAAAAGGCATGCGTCAACCCTGCGGCCGTCCGGCTGCCGAAGGCTTTCAGCCCCCGGTCGCCGCGCTCACCACCCGCTCGAGCTGTCCCGCCGTCATGGCGCCGCTCTGCCGCCAGAGCTGCCGGCCCTGACGGAAGAGGATGAGGGTCGGGACACCCTGGATGCCGTAATGCGCCGCCGCCTCGGGGTTGCGGTCCACATCCACCTTGATCACCCGAAGCCGGTCGCCCATCCTGTCCACCAGCTTCTTTAACTCTGGGGCCATGGTCTTGCACGGACCGCACCACTCGGCGTGGAAATCCACCAGCACCGGCTTCTCGCCCTCGATCACTTCCTGGAATCTTCCCATTTCTATGCGTTTTTCATCGGTTTGTATTTTAAAGCAAGGCGGCATGAAGTTCGCCCCCGGCTCTCGTCAAGCCTTCCGGCAGGTGCTGAAGCCGAAGGGCACATATAGCGGGCAGAAGCCCAGCAGCGCCGTCAGCAGCGAGGCGCCCGACAATGCCAGGAGCACCGTCCCCAGCGTCCCGCCTACGACATCCGTGAAGTAGAGCACCAGGATCACGGTCACAATCAACACCCGCAACAGCCGGTCGTTGCGTCCCATGTTCTTTTTCATATGTGGAGCTTTGACGCGAAATTACGCCGCCCCCGGG
>RGVM01000383.1 GCA_010027295.1 Chitinophagia bacterium | reverse complement strand
TGGTCGCTTCCTCGGAAACGTTGGGGATGTCGGGCGTGAGTTCCTCTTCGCCGAGCTTGGTGTCGCGGACCTCGAGCTCGAACTCGGAAATGTGCACGGAAGTGAAGAGGTCTTCACGGACGACCTTCTCGTTGATTACGATGGCGTCCTCGAAGTTGTACCCCTTCCATGGCATGAATGCCACTTTAAGGTTGCGACCCAGCGCCAGTTCCCCATTGCGGACGGCATATCCCTCGGTGAGGAAGTCGCCCGTCTTCACGCGCTGACCCTTGGTAACGGCCGGACGAAGGGTGATACTGGTCTCCTGGTTTGTCTTGATGAACTTGGTAAGCTTGTAGATCTTGAGGTCGTCCTCAAAACTGACGAGCTTCTGGGCTTCGTCACGCTCATAACGGACGTGGATCTCGCGGGCGTCCACGAACTCTACGGTACCATTGCCTTCGGCATGTATCTGAATCCGGGCATCCCGGGCAGCCTTGTCCTCCATACCGGTACCCACGATGGGGGCTTCCGGACGTATGAGGGGCACGGCCTGCCGCTGCATGTTCGATCCCATGAGCGCACGGTTGGCATCGTCATGCTCTAGGAAGGGGATCAGGGATGCGCTGAGGCCCACGATCTGGTTCGGGGCCACATCCATGAACTCGACCTCGTCGGGGCCCAGGATGGGAAAGTCACCGGTCTGGCGGCCCTTCACCTTATCTTCTACGAATTCGCCCTTGTCGTTGAGGGGGATATTGGCCTGTGCAATCTTAGCCAGATCCTCCTCCTCCGCGCTGAGATAGGTGAGTCCCTTGGTGTCCACCTTGCCGCGGCTGACCTTGCGATAGGGCGTCTCGATGAAGCCCATGTCGTTGATCTTGGCATGTACGCAGAGGGTGGATATGAGGCCGATATTGGGTCCTTCCGGCGTCTCGATGGTGCAGAGGCGTCCGTAGTGTGAGTAGTGTACGTCGCGTACCTCGAAGCCCGCCCGCTCGCGGCTGAGGCCGCCGGGGCCCAGTGCAGAGATGCGGCGCTTGTGGGTAATCTCGCTCAACGGGTTCGTCTGGTCGAGGAACTGGGAGAGCTGGGATGTGCCGAAGAAAGAATTGATGACAGAGGAGAGGGTCCTGGCATTAATCAGGTCAACGGGGGTGAAGACCTCGTTATCCCTCACGTTCATACGCTCGCGTATGGTGCGGGCCATGCGGGCGAGACCCACGCCAAACTGGGCGTAGAGTTGTTCGCCCACCGTGCGCACCCGACGGTTGCTGAGATGGTCGATGTCGTCAATCTCCGCCTTGGCGTTGGTCAGACGTACCAGGTATTTGATGATCTCGATGATGTCCTCCTTGGTGAGGGTCTTCTGCTCGAGCTTGTAGTTGAGGTTGAGCTTCCGGTTGATCTTGTAACGGCCGACCTCGCCGAGGTCGTAGCGCTTGTCACTGAAGAAGAGCTTGTCGATGATGCCGCGTGCCGTCTCGTTGTCGGGCGCGTCGGCTCCCCGCAGCTGCTTGTAGATCTGCTGGACGGCCTCGAGTTCGGAGTTGGCCAGGTCCTTGTTGAGGGTGTTGTATATGATGGCGTAGTCACCGCTGATCTCCTCCTTCTGGATGAAGACCGTCTTCACGCCGAGTTCCACGATCTCGTGTATGTTCGAGTCGTCGAGCTGGGTGTCGCGCTCCAGGACAACTTCGTTGCGCTCTATAGAGACAACCTCGCCGGAATCTTCGTCCACGAAGTCCTCTACCCAGGTTTTGAGTACCCTAGCTGCCAGTTTCTTACCTACATACTGGGATAGTGCCTTTTTCTCGGCCTTCACCTCGTCGGCCATGCCGAAGAGTTCGAGGATATCCTTATCCGTCTCATATCCGATCGAACGAAGAAGGGTCGTCACAGGGAACTTCTTCTTCCGGTCGATGTAAGCATACATCACATTGTTGATGTCCGTGGCGAACTCCATCCATGCGCCCTTGAAGGGTATCACGCGGGCGGAGTATATCTTGGTGCCGTTCGGGTGGAGCGACTGTCCGAAGAAGACACCGGGCGAACGGTGCAGCTGTGACACGACGACGCGCTCGGCGCCGTTGATGACGAAGGTGCCCCGGGGCGTCATGTAGGGTATGTTGCCCAGGAAGACGTCCTGTACGATGGTCTGGAAGTCGACATGCTCCTCGTCGTTGCAGCTCAGACGAAGCTTGGCTTTCAGCGGGACCGCATACGTGAGACCCCGCTCCATGCACTCGTCGATGGTGTACCGCGGCGGGTCGATGAAATAGTCCAGGAACTCGAGCTCGAAGATGTTCCGGGTGTCCTTGATGGGGAAGTTCTCCTTGAACACCTTGAAAAGCCCCTCGTTGTTGCGCTTGTCGGGTGTGGTCTCCAGCTGGAAGAAATCCTTGAACGACTGGATCTGTATCTCCAGCAGGTCCGGCATCTCCGCCAGGTGCCTGACCTTTCCGAAACTGGTACGCTGGGCTGGGGCTGTTTTGGAGGACGACATATTCGAAGAGCGCTTTATAGGTAATGATGTGACAATGCCGCCCTTGCCCGGTCAATGGACCGGGACAGGGCGGAGCCGTGTCAGCGATTCTGTTGCGAAACCCGCGAAATGACAGTAAGCCTTCTCAAGGGATGGCAAAGGTAGGATTTTTTCCGTTACCCTGAAAAAAGTTTCCCCCGGGGGAAGGGCAAAGGTGAAGCCGTCCACCCACCCCATTCGGGCTGGCGGACGGCTTCGGGTCGGACGAGATTCCGGATTATTTGATCTCGACGTCTGCGCCGGCTTCCTTGAGCTTGGCGGCGATATCGTCGGCTTCTGCCTTGGAGACACCTTCCTTGACGTTCTTGGGGGCGCCGTCGACCAGGTCCTTGGCCTCTTTCAGACCGAGACCGCTGAGGTCCTTCACGATCTTCACGACGGCCAGCTTGTTGGCGCCACCGCTCTTCAGGACGACGTCGAAAGCGGTCTTCTCCTCGGCGGCGGGAGCTGCGGCGGCTGGACCGGCGGCCACGGCTACAGCGGCTGCTGCGGGCTCGATGCCATACTCCTCCTTGAGGATCTTGGCGAGTTCGTTGACTTCCTTCACGGTCAGGTTGACCAGTTGCTCGGCGAATGCTTTCAGATCTGCCATTGTTTGGGTTTTTTTACCGTCTTCACGCCGGCCTGGCGGCCGATCCGACGGCGGGGTTTAAAAAAAAGTGGATGATTCGTTTTAGGTTTTCCAGGGGGTGTGTCAGCCGTTCTTCCTGTCCTCCACCGCCTTGACAAGGCTGGCCAGTTTGCCGCCTGCGTTGAGGGCGCCGATCACATTGCGG
>RGVM01000382.1 GCA_010027295.1 Chitinophagia bacterium | reverse complement strand
ACGTCTTCGCAGTGACGGTAGGGTTCCTCATAGGAGAAAGGGCGGCAGGCAAGAAGGATTGATAGCTTTTAACATCGTTCCCAAGGGAACTCCGGTTTGGGTGAAATGGCAAGGGCCCTTTTTCAAGGGCCCTTTTCCATTGACCTACGTCACCGTCACTTCCCGGCTTCTGCTCTTTTCCGTGCCGACCTCCGGACCCCATACGCGGCACCGGCGGCCAGCAGCAGCGAAATGCCGCCATCGAAGGGCACCGCTGTCGGACCTGGATCCCCTGGAGGGTCGCCATTCGGATCACCGTCGGGTGAGTCGGGACAGCATCCCGGACCACCGTCCGTTGGCGGAGTATCGGGTTGCGCTTGCGTGCCTCCCACCTGCAGCACAAAGACTGCAAGAAGCGCAAGGAGGGTGTTTCGGGTGTTCTTCATGGTATTTGGATTGATTGATTACTTCTGTTTGGAATATCGGATTGTTTCCTGTCCCGGTCGTCACCCTACGGACGTTTCTTCGCCACCCGAATCCAATACCGACCCCTTACCCGCCTCCTTTGCCGGGGTTGGGCGCCATTGCCCCGCATACGCCATCCAAAGCCCGAACACACAGGCATATGCGAAGAGGTTGAATACGAACTTGTGCATGGAATCGAAGAATTGCGGTATCTCGGCCCACAACAGGCAAAGCAGTCCGCATCTCAGGATGTTCATCAGGTACACCGACAGGATGCACAGAGGTATGAAGATCAACTTCCGTCTCCAGCTGCCGGAATAGCACAGCACAAAGCCGGCGGAGAGCACCATCAGATCGAGACCGTTGCAGGGCGGTTCGATCGAGAGCATGGCACGGTCCCCGCCCGTGTGTATCACCGATACGGTCTCCAGGACAGGATCGCCGGCCTTCAGTCGTTGCAGAGAATGTTGCGCGGAATACCCTTCCTCCCCCAACATCCGCAGCATCCGGACAGTGGAACTGCCCAATTGCCGCACCAGCCAGTCGTCGGGAATGCCGCTCGGGCGCAATACGAGGAGATAGGACGCCTTCCAGACAACGACCCCTATGATGGCACGCAACATGAAACGGCTCGTCTCCATCGGAAGACCATACCTGGCGGATGCGCGCATCAAGACATCTTTCATCCGGTGTCTTTCTTGTGGTTGGAGGTTGGTTCCTGCCCTGAACTTGTCCATCAGGCTTTCCTCACCAGGCTGCATGGCGACCGGATGGTGATATCCAAACGGACTTCCCCAGGATGGAACAGGAAGTGTAAACCCGCCTGGGGGGCGGGTAGGGGAAAGTGGCGTGAAAGAAGGCCTTACGCGGAAGGCAGACAAGGCTGTGTCGTAACACCTATACTCGTCAGAGGACCTGTGGGGAACGTACCGCGCCATCACGCTTTCGTCACTGACCCACTACCATCCCCCTCCCTGGACAGGGAGGGGTTGAGGTCGTGAGCACTCCACAGATTTCAATCATATTCCCGAAGGCCTCTTCGGCCGGACTAGTCATTATGACACCGTTACCGGTGTGATGTAAAGGTAGTTTGCCATCTAACCCTAAGCATTACACGATTCTGACTTTGTCTTTCACGTTTGTCCGAATTTGACTTCATTCTACCACGAGTTCCGCATGAAGCTTCCGGCTTTCACCTCCGGTCACGCGGATCGTGTATCGACCGGATGGCATACCCCAGGGGATATCTATGCGCATGACCGCTCCTCCGCCTCCGTGCGTCCAGGGTTTCCTCCAGACGAGGGTGCCACCGATTCCGTACAATTCGGCGACATAACTGCCGGATGGGAGTTCGGGTGTTTGCAGATGGAAGCTCCTGCCGGTCACGGGGTTGGGCCAGACGCGCATCTCCCTGGATGCCTCCGATTCAGGCGCCATTCGAACCGTCTCCGTTCGAGCCGAGAGGATCAGACTGAACCTGTCAGGGTATAGGCTGTCCTGCTTTGCATCCACCGTGAACAGGATGACCGACTCCCCTCCGTCCATGCGCAGTGGGACGAGTTCCCCGGCAAAGGCATCCCTCAGCCAGGCCTGCCCCAGCAGGGCTCCGAGTCCGTCCATGCGGACGTGGAACCGATACGTGCCCGGGGGCAGGTTCTGCAGGCGGAGGTGCAAGGTGTCCCTGGAGCGGGTGAGCGGCCTCGCATCCAGCGAGATGGAGCGTCCCGGGGCGCGTATGGCGAGGTGCCCGTCGCTATCCACCGGATGGGCGGCATCGTCGGCATCCGTCGGACGGACCGTATAACGGTTATGTATAACCGAAATCACTTCGTCCATCACCCTGTCCCCATATCCAGCCTCCGACCTACGCAGGCTGACAACCAGTCCTGGCATGCCCGCATGGCCGAGGAGCACGTTGACGGGCGTCGGTGCGTTGGCCGTCTTGTCGGATTCGAAGATCTTCAGCGTGCCGCCCGCCGTCGTCAGCGATTCGACGAAGAATCCCTGTCCGGACTGGATGGAGGTGAGCGTCGTGGGCGCACCCTCGGGCATGGACAGGTACTGTCCGTTCATGTACTTGATGAGGCGGTAGTTGCCTCCGTCGCCGAGGGCGGCATCCCATACCCAGAACTGGCGTTTGATGAGGCCGCTGTTTCCGGGGTTGTCATATACCTTATCAAAGTCGAGCGGTGACGCGTACGGGTTGCCGACGAGCGTGAAGCCCGTGTTGGGGGCGATGGTGACGTTGATATCCCCCTGCTTGAGGGTTCCGGTGGGCTGCAGCGTGGTGGGCGCGCTGGTCGTGCCGGTGGAGTAGGTGGAGCTCCGGGGGCCTCGTATGTATAGTAGATAAGCCTTTTCGGCATCGAAAGCCCCGGTGGCCAGGGTACCGGGGATGGTGCCCCAGGCGCCTTGCGAACTTCCCGTGACATATCGGCAGATGGAGGCGCCGCCCGTGGCCACCGAACTCCAGAAATCATACCCATTGGCATTGGCCGTGGCGGCCGTACCCTGACGGTTTCCGGTGATCAGGGTATTGGTCGAACCGCTGAGCGGAGTGGTACCGTTCCATGTGCCGCTGTTCTGCCAGGCCTTGTTGACCGTGGTGCTCCAAATGGGTGAGGTAAGCACACGCCAACGTCTTCCGATGTTGCTGGTTCCAAGTGTCTGCGGGATGTACCGCTCCACGGTCACGTTCGTGGCACCCGAAAGGACACTGCCCGTCAGGTCGCCCACCCTGGCCGTGCCGGTGGCGGTGGACCTGAGGACCAGGTTCTGTCCGGCGAGGTCGAGTTGCGCGGCATTCAACAGGAGGGCGTCATGGATCTGCAGGGAGGATCCGAGCGTGGCTGATGCC